>JAQTMA010000265.1 GCA_028714615.1 Anaerolineaceae bacterium
GCCAGGGCGCCGCTCTGATCGGAGTGCAGGCGAAAGACATCGACGTGTGGGAGTTATACACGCGCGCGCAGTTCGAGCGTGATATCCGCGACTACCACAAGCGAATCGAGCAGGTCGTGCTTGACACTGTAGCCGCTTCTGGTTTCGAACCAGGACACATCGACGTGGTGGTGAAGACAGGTGGGTCCTCCAATATCCCCTTGTTTGCGGGTATGCTGGAACGCATCTTCGGCGCTGAGCGGGTGAAGAGCACGGACGCCTTCAGCAGCGTCGCTGCCGGGTTGGGGCTGTACGCCGCCAGGGGGAAGAGGTAATTAGGGATCTACTCCACTGCGGGGTTATTCTTTTACGGAACCTCAGGTTAAAGGCGCAGCGTTGGCCCAAAAATGGCGGCGTAAGCCAGGATAAAAACCAATCCTCCGATGATCCAGGGCCAGCTCCGGGGAAGCGAGAGCGGCTGCGCTGATCCTTCATCCGTCCGCTTGAGAAGCTGCATCATCCATAATAAACCGGTAATCCCGCCGATGCTGGCCGCCGCAGGAATTCTTCGCTGAAAATGCCCTTTTTGGTAGTCTGCTGGCAATCCCCCTCCGTACAATAGAGACAGAACCCAAAGATTCAAGCTGATTGATGCGTTGTTGAAACGTGCAGTAGATGTGTATACCTGCCATGCCAGTGTTAGATGAAGAAATATCCAAGGAGAATACAATGAGTACCGAGAGATTCCGCCGGACCGTCGGACATATTATTTTCATACTCATGCTCCTGACCACCTGGACAGTGATTTTCGCTCCTGTTCCTGCGCAGGCTGCGACGCTAGCCTGCGCGCCAAATCTACATTCCGGAAAGATCATTGCGGATGAGACCTGGTGTGTGGCGAACAATCCTCATACGCTTGCGGGCGATATCATCGTTCCCGGCGGAGTCACGTTGACCCTGGAGCCAGGCGTGATCGTCAGCGGTCCGAGGGGGACTGAAATCAAGATACAGGGACACCTGGACGCCTTTGGAACGGCTGAGGCACCGATCCTCTTTACGTCATTGATCAACAACGGGCCGATCCAATGGGCCGGTTTGGTCTTTGACGGCGGCAGCGGCGATTTGCAGCAAGTGACCGTGCGCTACGCTGGGGAGGTGAATACGCTGGGCTACCGGGGGAATGTCGTCGCCGTTAACGTGCAAACCACCCCGGTGAACATCCTGGACAGCCAGATCACGGATACCACCATCGATTTCTACCTGACGACGTCCAACTGTCTGCGGGTGCTGAACAGCCGCGTGAATGTCGAGCGGACGGTCTTCAACCGCTGTACAGGCCTGGGCCAGTATCAATTGAATTACCCCATCATGGTGAATGGATCCAACAGCGTTGCGATGTTAAAAGACAATTCGTTTGCGGAAAATACGTTCAACCGCATTGGCCTGGGCGTCGACGCGATGCTGGGGGCGAACAATACACTGTGGCCTCAGGCAGTAGAAGGCGCTTACGAGATTCTGGATACCTACATTATCCCCGAAAATATCACCTTGACTCTCCAGCCGGGGGTGGTTTTGATGGGCAGTACTGGCCGGGAAGTTCGGGTGCTGGGCCACCTGGCTGCTGAGGGGACGGCGGCTCAGCCGATCGTATTCACTTCGGTCAGCAATAGCGCACCGAACCAATGGCCCGGCCTGGTTTTTGATGGAGGCACAGGGCTCCTCAGCCACGCGATCGTGCGTTATGCCGGCGCCTTCAACAGCTTGGGGATCGCCAGCAACATTGCCATCCATGATGTGCAGACTGGTGAAGTCCGCCTGGAACACAGCCAGGTGTCCGACGTCAGGCACGATTATGCTTATACCGATCCCTCGGGGGTTTACATCGAAGATAGTCACGCCACCATCACCGGTACCCTGTTCACCAATTGTGGGGATGAGGGTGGCTACTACGACCGCGACTATCCCCTGTACATCGTTGGGGAGGAGAGCGTCGTAGCGCTCTCGGAGAATACGTTGAGCGGCAACCAGCACGACGTCATTGGCCTGGCGCCGGGTGCGCTCTTTGCTGCCACTGGGGTCACCCTGACTCGCCAGGCTGACTTCGACGGCTACCAGATCAACGGGAGTTATACCATCCCAGCAGGCCATACATTGACGGTTGAGCCTGGGGTGACCGTGCGAGGTCATGATAATGAGGAATTGAAAATCCTTGGTCACCTGAACGCAGTGGGGACGGCCAGCCAACCGATATTGTTCACCTCCGACCACGACAGCGCCAAGAATCAATGGGCGGGTCTGCTTTTTGACGGCAGCTCAGGCGAGGGTACCGGCGATCTGCAGCACGTGATCGTCCGCGACGGTGGTAACCGGAACAGCGCCAGTTATTCCGCCAATTTATCTTCCGTGGATGTTCAGGTAGGCAAAGTGCATTTGGAAGACAACCAGATCAGCAATTCATTTGCCTATGGCGCGTTTGTGGTGAGGAGCCATTTTGCCGCTGAGCGGACCCTTTTCGACCAAAACGGGAGCGACCCACGTTCTGACTATAGCCTGTATGCTTCTGGGGCAGAAAGCCAGATCGCGTTGAACGGCGACCGATTCCAGGCGAATGCCACCGGGATTTCGCTCGCCGATCATGCTCAGGCGACGATCAACAATACGGCTATCATCGAGCATATCCCCTTGGCTTATACCAATGACGGTCTGGTAGTTGCTTCTGGCGCTCACGCCGATTTAACGCACGTGACCTTCGCGAAAAATTCCTCCACGGCGCTGCGGGTCAAGGATGGTGGCCAGGTTGACCTGGCAAATACGATCTTTGCCCAGAACGGCTTGGGCGTCGCCGTACAAACGGGCGGGGTAGCCAACCTGGATTACACCCTGTGGGATCGGAACAGCACCGATATTAGCGGCAGCGCTAGCAGTACTCATGCATTTTCAGGCATCGCCGGGCTGGCGACCGATGGCTATCACCTGACCCGTTACTCGGAAGCCATCGGCAAGGGAATAACGACCGCGGTGGTTAACGATATCGACGGCGACCCTCGCCCTGCGCCGAGCGGTACTTCTCCCGACCTGGGCGCGGATGAATATCTCTTTAACCTCGGGCAAGACTTTGCCGCAGAGAAAGCCGCTTTCACGCCCCAATGGATCGTCCGCCCCGACCCGGTCAGTGGAGATCCCTCTGGATTGCTGCGCCAGGGGTATTTCATGCGCTATTTCTATGGCAGCGCCGAGACGGACCCGGCCCCGTTGGATATCCGTGTTGTCGACAGCTTGCCGGCATCCCTGGACTTTGAGCGGCAGTCGAGCAGCCTGGGGATGGACTTCAGCCAGGACGGCCAACAGCTCACCTGGCAGTCGCTGCAGCCCTTGCAGGCCGGGCAATCAGGTGAAATCCTCGTCTCCGGCCTGTATCCCCAGCCGGTACCCGGAGAGCGGCTGACCAACACCGCCCAACTGACCGCCGGGAGTGAAGTGTACGATCTTCAGGCCAGCGCCGAAGTGCCGCTGTTCGCCCCGCTGATTACCTTCCCCGGCAATGGCGAGATCTGCACAACCGATTCTGGGTCGGTGGACCTCACGGTGCGAGGCGCTGCTCAGAATTCGGCCGTCGTCAAGATATACGAGAACGGCAACTACGTCGGAAAGACGACTGCCACCGCACAGGGTATGTTTGAATTTTCCTATACCTCCACCCACGTTGGCGTGGATGCAGTAAGCCTGACGGCGCGCGCATGCACCCCCTCTGATCCGAGCCATTGCAGCGATCCGCAAAGTGTATCGCTGACGCCGCAGCAATCGTTCTGGGACCCGCAGCTCTCCTATTGGGAGTTCTTCTATGCCAATGGCACGAGCGTCACGCACCACTTCCGCAATAACGGCTTGTTTTCGACGCAAAACTCCATCCGGCCCAAAGATGGCGACGATGTCCATTCCACCTTGCACATGTTCCTGTGCTACCCGGTGGACGCGGCGTGGGTGACCGTGGATGGCCAGGATTTTTATCCAGAATCCCTCAGGACTCCATCAGCGCTTCCATCCTCCAGCCCAATGAGCCCGCAGGCGCCGACCACGCTGGTCGGCTCGCAAACGATCAACTTGATGAAATCGCTGCAGGATCCATGCTCGCTTCTTCAAATCCGGCTAGCTGAAAAAGGGTACGTCGACAGTTCGTGCGAGCTGACCGATCCCGATGGATACGTGTTTGATTCGACCCTGGGCTTCGACCCGGCAAACCCCACTCAACATGTGCTCCCGGGAGCAAAAGTAACCTGCATGGTGAATTACCCCATGTGGGGCGGCTGGGTGCCCTGGCCGGCGCAGTTGTTCGACCACCAGGTCAATCCCCAGATGACCGGGGCGGATGGGCATTTTGCCTTTTTTACCCCGCCGGGTGAGTATTACCTGCAGGTGGAGGCCGGCGGCGGGTATCAGGGCTGGCGTAGCCCGTTGATTGAAGTTCAGGACGAGGTGGTGCACATGAATGCGCCGGTGACGCCTGACTACGCCCAGGCTGCCCAACAGATCACCCTGACCGCCTCCGGACCTGACCTCCCAAAGGTGACGGTGCAGCCGCGCGAAGTCGTGGAATGGGTCTCCGAACTGAGCGGCACACTCTCTCCGGGCGAAGTGCTTCAACAGATCACTGATCCGATTCTGCGCTTGCTCAGCAACCTGAACCCGGAGGGGGACGTACACGGTTGGGACAGCGGCATGCTTGCCCCAGGAACATCTTATCGCAGGATGTTCACCCAACCCGGCACGTATCCATACCAGGATGGGATGGGGCACACCGGCGTGGTGGAGGTGCGTTCCGGTTCGCTTTACCTGCCGGTGATCAAACGTTGAATTCGGGTTCTCTATCACCCGCGACCACAAAGTGACCATCGACCAGGAAGCCGTCGCGCTCTATTACAAACACAACATCAACCGCCCGCGCCGTTTTGTCCGTCGCCGCCGGGTTAGGCCTGCACGCCGCCAGGGGGATGAGGAAATAAAGGATCATCCGGGAGGGGATCGACCCACCTGCTGGTCAACCTCAGTATTGAACCAGGTAGCCCTTGTAGTGGGTCAGGCGTTCATTCCTCCGCAATTGTAGTGACGATTCAGTCGTCACTACAAGTGCGGAGGAATGAACGCCTGATCGCTTGAGACGCTGCAGAGCTCCTCATGACTTTAACCTGCTTCGAATTCAAAAGAACGCGCGCCCTTGACAATCTCAGCACAGCGAGTAAAATCAGATCGATGCTGAAATCATCTCTGGTTTCTCTCCGTACACGTCGTACCCCTTCCCACCCGAATATCCGGGACGTGGGTTCGACCCATTTCGGTTAGCTGCGTTCGCAGCCCACCCTACCAGTCGATGCAAAGCCCCCGCTCGGGGGCTTTTTCTGTTTATTACCGATTGCATAAAAAAGGAGAATGATGATGGGAAAACAAACGGTCAACAAGGTCGTCCTGGCGTATTCGGGGGGATTGGATACCTCGGTCATCGTCCCGTGGCTACGGGAAAACTACCACTGCGAGGTGATCTGTTAC
>JAQTMA010000266.1 GCA_028714615.1 Anaerolineaceae bacterium
GCTTCGGTTCGATTGTGAACTGTAAGTTTTTCTAATAATCGTTCGAGGTGAAAGCGGACGGTTCTTTCGGAAATGAACAGTTCCTTGCCAATCTGGTCGTTTGTGCAGCCCCGTCCTAATAACTGCATGATCTCCACCTCACGACAAGTCAAGAGGGGTTTTTCTCCATTGGCCCTCGCTTCTGCCAGCGATTCCGTCACCACCTCTGCCACCGTGGGGCTCAGCCAGGTCTTCCCCCGCATCACCACCCGGATGGCTTCCACCAGTGTCTCCGGGTCATCCTCCTTCACGATGTAACCTTTTACCCCCGCTCTCAGCATCCCCAGAACCGTGGGGGCATCCTCACAAGCCGTGAGCACGATCACATGGGTGTCCGGATCCGTTCGCTGCAGCCTGGATACGATTTGCACGGCCTTCAACCCGGGCATGTGGATATCCAGGAGTAGGACGTCCGGGCGCAGTTCTTCGGTCATTTGCAGCGCCTCATCCCCATTGGTTGCTTCTCCAACCACCTCGATCTCTTCCTGGGGGAGGAGTTCGTTGCGCACACCGGAACGGATCAAGGGATGATCGTCGGCGATCAAAACTCGGATGGACATGCTTCACCTCCTCCGGTCACCAGCCATCAAGATGAGTTCTGCCGAATAGCTCTACCCGGTATGTCGTTTCTTAACAAATGAAGACCTCTCTCGGTTGTCTGAGTAACAGACACGGATGGTGCGGGTGCCCTTCTCCGGATGACCGAGTATCCCCCGAGGGCAGTCGAATGGTTACGCGCCACCCACCCATTGGGTTTGAAGTGACGACACTGCGTAGTGCTCCTTGTGGGTCAGTCGGCTGGTATACCTCATCTTGTATTGCTTACGATATTTTGATGACCCCATCTTGTAGTTCGATGATCCGATCTGCATAATCACCGGCGCGTGGATCGTGAGTGACCATCAGGATAGTGACCTTTTCACTACCCACAATTTGATGAAAAAGAGACAATATCTGGCGGCTGGTAGCAGAATCCAACTCCCCGGTAGGCTCATCAGCCAGGAGATAAGCCGGCCGATTAACCAGCGCTCGCGCAATGGCGACCCGCTGCTGCTCGCCTCCGGATAGTTGTGAAGGAAAGTGCATATTCCTGGCAGCCAATCCCATATTCGCAAGCAAATCCGATGCTCGGTTTTCCAGATTGAATTTACACTGCCTTTGATATGGAAAAAGGGGCAACATTACATTTTCAATAGCAGTCAGCGAAGGGACGAGGTGAAATGCCTGGAATACAAACCCGATTTTTTCTCGCCGAAAGTCTGCCAGCTCATCTCCGTGGAGAGAATTTATGTCGATCCCGTCGATGATCACCCGTCCGGAGCTGGGTGCATCGAGAGCTCCGATGAGATTGAGCAGGGTAGATTTTCCAGATCCGGATGGCCCCACCAGAGCAAGAATTTTGCCCGCTTCAACCTCAAAGGAGACATCGTTCACAGCATGAACGGCCACACCGTTTTCGTACGTCTTGACGAGTTTCTCAACCTGGATCATTCACCCTCCACTATTCGGGAATTATTCTGAGCGCAGTGTCTCCGCCGGTGTGGCTCGACTTGCCAGGCGCGCCGGATATAAGGCTGCAACCATGCCGACCAATCCAGTCACTCCGACGCCGACTGGAATGATCCAGAAAAGGGAGGCACTCAACGCATGGTAGAGCCCCCAGAACACCGATATCGCCACCAGAGAACCTGCCAGGCCGCCTATTCCACCCAGGGCTACGCCCTCACCTAAAAACAAACGAACGATATCGCTCGATCGCCATCCCAAGGTTTTAAGCACACCCATCTCGTTGCGTCTCTCCAGAATACCGGCTAACAGGCTATTTCCCAGGCTAAGTGCAGTCAAGCCGAACCCCACGCCGATGAGCACATAATGATATCCCTCCACGTTCGCGGCGATGTAGCGCCCCAGCAAAGATCCAGCCATGTAGCCGCGTTGCTCAACCGTAATCAACAAGAAGAGTACTAACATCAAGGAGGAAAGTATCCCGGATAGTACTCCGAGGGCTGTCCTTTCCCACCGTCGCAGAAGACCGTGCCATGCATAGTGAAGGATGCTCCTGACTAACCGTTCGCGTGCATAGAAATGGTTTCCACCTCCAGGGACTAACCGTGTAATGGGAGGCGTCTCCCGCATGATCCAGGCTGGGATGAAGCTGCCGACCAAGGAGAGGATCATGCAGGCGACCCAAATTACGATAAATATCCTTGCCGTGGGAGTTGTCCATTGGAATATCACGCTGAGTTCCCGAGCCGCCAGGCATCCCAAACCGGAAGCAATCGCGCCAATTACGAGTGTGCGCCCGACAACCTGTACCAAACGCGCCCTCTCACGCCAACCTATCACGATCTGCAAGGCCAGGAGCCTCTGATTAGCCAGGAGGTCGGCCCATGTCAGATCCAGAACGAATATCCCCGCAATGGCGAATACAGATACCAATAATAGGAGGTGCCCGCTTTGTACTTTGTTGCGGAATGAAAAAACCAGCCCTTTCTGAATCCAACCCTCATCGACATAACCCAGGCCGGGTTCTTTGATCAATACAGTGGTTGGAGAGCTTCCGACCAATACATCGACTTCCAAACCGGTGCGGCGACGAATTTCTGTTGCGGTTGCTTCGATTTTTTGTTGAGCCTCACGAGATAGTGAATCGATGCCCCCCACTCGCACCCGAATTGCGCTGATGCATTTGTCACCCGCAATGGCACGCGCTGCTTCCAACGAGGTTAACATTAATGGGGGGCTTGGCACACTATATTCGGGCCAAATGGTAGGCAGAACTACATTGGGATGTACCGGTTGGCCGTTTTCATCATATCTTATCGTTGCCACAGGGGGAAAATAGGTCTCAAGCGGAACCCGATTAATTTCCCCGGGCGCAGGAAGGAGATCGGCGTCAAAAGTTCCAACGGCCTTCAATGTAAACCCCGTGGATTGATCGGAGCCTTTATTCCCTTGCCAGGTTTCAGGTGTAAGCGCCTCCAAAACTAAATCTGTATTCCCGATAGGTGAAGGTATCTCGTGATACTTCCGCGCTCCAGGACGCCGATATTCATCCAGGGAGCGGAATCGCACCACCCCATTCTGCCCGGGGACACTGAGCGATCGAATAATGTTCGTGTAAGCTTCGGCGCTAGAAATGGTTTGTTCTGCCAGGACAACCCCGCCTGGCAGCGTATTCAGGTACCTGGCTCCGCCATTTTTGATGATCGTGTCTAAATCAATCCCATCACCAGGGGCTTTCAGTTGTTTGATGCGGATCGTAGAAGTGAATTTTACATAAGGAGTCTTGTTTACCAAAACAGGGACATCGAACACACGTTTTCCCATGCCGCCTTGTGGTCCTGCGACGGATTCGGTGAGCAAGCGTTCTTCTCCTGTCAGGTAGATACCTTGCACGAGAGCCCGCTCCAATCCCACCAGCATCGCTTCTTGCCCAGGATCGATCGCTGCCAGCATGAATGGCAAAGATTGATGAGTTAAGACCAAAGACGGTTGATTGATGAAGAGACCAGGTATCCTCTGACTGGCTGCTTTAGAAGCAACGGTTCCTGAATAACCGTAGTATTGTTGGCTTTTTTCCCATACGGTACTGCCCCGATCTACCCTGATGGTCGTCTCATAGGCAAATATGCCGGATGTCGCTGGTAATCGAAGCCATTCCTCGCTAAGTTCCATCGGTAAATAACCCAAAATTGCAATTGGGGCGGCTGTCTCAACCGTTTGAATCTCCCGAATTGCTTCATATTGGGAAAAGGTGATGCCCCCGTTGATACCAGTAAGATAATTTGCTTCTACCAGGTTGTATTTTTGTTCAATCGGCGAGCGTATCCCTGGTGGGCGGACGAGGATATCATAACTCGTCCGCCAATAATGGCTAAGATCTTCTTCTACCTGGACTACGCTTGAGCTCGACAGAGCTGCAACCAGCAGCGCTCCTGCCGACAAGATAAACAGACCCACACAGAGCAGCACGCTCCTCTGGGGTTGGCGGACGCCGAAGATCCAAATCCATTTCAGCATAGTTTTTGATTCCAGCCACAACGGAAGCAAATGACTCGTTACGCTTCCGTTGTGGATTTGCGTTTGAAGGAAAATTTAGTAACGCGCATTATGATCCGGGGCCACACCAGGCACATTGGTCATCGACTCTCCACCAATCCGAACACCATCCCAAACAATAGTCGCAAATCCGTTCAAAATGCCACTTTGAATAGTAATTATAGTTGCAACTATGGCATGGGCCTTCACCGTAATAATTTCGCTCCGTAATTGGACACCCGTACGGTTGGAAGCTGCTTTCTGAATTAATTGTACTGGCAAATGCAGGATTAACTGTCGACACGACAATCATGACTGCCAATAGCAGAGAACAAAATAGTATTATAGATGAAGCGCGAACTATATTAATTGGCATTTTCATGGCATCCTCTTTTTGTGGGTTATCTTTACAGTTTGAACTGGTTTTTGAAATGGCTAAAACGTAAACGTTAGATTTCGGGGCATTAATTTAGTAGCTGCACCTCCTTTCTTATTTTATAGGGTTATCCTACACTATTCTTGCTTTGCAACCAATGTTTTCAGGTCATCGAGCGTATTTGCGAACCCATAATTCGATATCCTTCCAGAAGAATCGATAACATAGAAAAGGGGTGTATTAGAAACCTTATATTGTTCAACGACTGAATCTATCCATAAAAGAACAGGAAACGTCAAATTTTCTTTTATGGTTAATTGACGGTTTGATTCAATGTCTGCATTCGAAATCATTAGTACTTCTAAGTTTTTATCGGTTTCACTAATCATTTTAATGGCAGGGAGAATTTCCCTGCACTTGGGACATTCTGGAGAAAAGAAAACAAGAAGTAAATTTTTGCCTAGATAGACTCTATTTGAGATAAATTGTCCATCTGTTCCTTGAAGAGAAAAAACAGGTGCAAATGTGCCAATTTCCAATCCTTCCGGTTGTTCAAGCACTTGGTTGGGTTTAAATATGGTTAATATTTGTTGTTGGAATTGATTAACTTTTAGATACAGTCCTATGATGGAAACCATCAAAAGGATATTAATACTCATTAGGATTATGACCAATGTGTTAGTTTTATTCTCAGCCATATCTACCTCTTCTGCAATAAATAGGGGATGAACACTGTCCAATATCAGTTCTGTTGGAAAAGTGAGAAGTTCAAGATATCTCCACCATCCCACTCACAAGGCGAAAGCATGATCAAGAAAAATTAACGCCATTCGCAAATACCCCTCACCAGGCTTGTATAGGAATTACCCGAAAGGCTGCGCAAGCGCTGGACAAATCCTGGTCAGGGCTGTATTATCGGGAATTCTTCTACGGGATTGATGAACAAGTTTTTTACGGTGCTGTATTCAGACGAAACCTCTCGACCGAATGTGCCGACCATGTGCTGGTTGGGTTGGAAGGCTTAAAAACCGGATTTGACTGGAAAGAACAGGAGCTATGCGA
>JAQTMA010000267.1 GCA_028714615.1 Anaerolineaceae bacterium
GTTACCGGTTACGCTCCGCGACCAGTTATTCCACGACATTCTGGATGATATGCTTGGGTATGGCCCAATCCAACCATTTTTGGAAGATGCGACCATCACGGAAATTATGATTAACGGATCGAGTAAGATTTACATCGAACGAGAAGGCAAACTGATCAAGACCGGCATTCATTTTGAAAATGATGCGCAAGTGTATCATCTGATCGATAGAATCATTCTCCCCTTGGGCCGGCGAATCGATGCAGATAGCCCTACTGTTGACGCTCGCTTGCCCGATGGCTCGCGGGTTAATGCCGTTGTACCACCAGTAGCTATTGACGGTCCTTCAATCACCATCCGCAAGTTCCGCAAAGATAAATTATCGATGGACCAATTGATCGAGCTCGGCTCGATTACCCATAACGTAGCATCCTTCCTTCAGGCTTGCGTGGTTTCGCGGTTCAACATACTCATCTCAGGCGGAACTGGTTCAGGAAAAACCACGCTGCTGAATGTCGTCTCCAGCTTTATCCCCGAGACAGAACGCATCGTCACGATTGAAGACGCTGCCGAGCTTCAATTGCAGCAAGACCACGTTGTCCGGCTAGAGACCAAAGCCCCAAATGTCGAGGGTACCGGAGTGGTCACCGTCCGCGACCTGGTCCGCAATGCCTTGCGTATGCGGCCTGATCGGATCGTTGTTGGAGAGTGCCGGGGGGGCGAAGCCCTGGATATGTTGCAGGCTATGAATACGGGGCATGACGGGTCGCTCACCACCCTACACGCCAACGCACCAAGGGATGCTCTGTCGCGCCTGGAAACCTTGTGCATGATGGCGGGAATGGAATTGCCGCTCAAGGTATTACGGGAACAAGCCGCTTCTGCCATCGACCTGATCGTTCAATTGTCCCGGATCAAAGATGGCTCCCGCAAAATCACCCAGGTCACAGAGGTGGCGGGGATGGAAGGCGAGACCATTGTATTAACGGATATCTTTAAGTTTGAGCAATCTGGGACCGGTCCCAACGGAAAAGTCATCGGGGAGCTTAGGCCAACCGGTATCCGCCCACTCTTCTCCCCACGGTTGGAGGCGGCTGGGTTTAAGCTTGGCCCTGAGGTTTTCGGAGCCAGCCTTTCCGATATGATGAATACAAACCGCCGGCGCTGAGGTCAAATCTGCTAATAATGCTATAATACCGCTATCAACGCAATCCCGAATGGTACCTCCTGATCTCCATTCCGATCCGACCGAGGAAGGTTCCTTATGCAACCCAAAGCATCGAAAATTCGTGCGAAGAAACTGGGTATCCTGATCTATGATGCTCGGCTTGCTGCTCGCCGCAGTCCTGGAGAATGCGCCAGTGCTATTGGAGTGACTCAGGAAAAGTACGCGGATTATGAATCTGGAGGGGATTCTCCCTCCTTACCCGAGTTAGAAGCTTTGGCTTACTTTCTCGATGTTCCGTTGGACCACTTTTGGGGAAGCCAATCACTCTCGGAAAAGCAATCTCCTGACCACCCAATTGATATTATTCGATTGTTGGCTTTACGCCAGCGGATGATCGGCGCTCTTCTACGCCAGGCTCGGGATAACTCCAACCTGACCCTTGCTGAGGTCGCCCAAAAAAGTGGCATCCCAGAAGACCAGGTGAAAGCTTTCGAGCGGGGAGAGCAACGCATCCCCATCCCGGAGTTGGAACTCCTGATCAATTGCACCGGAAGCCATCTGGATGAATTCATGGACAAAAATGGCCCTGTCGGCCAGTGGCGGGCTGACCAGCAAACCACTGCCAGATTCTTAGAGCTGCCGACGGACTTGCGTGATTTCGTTAGTAAACCAGTGAACCGCCCTTATGTCGAGCTGGCCTTCCGGCTCAGCGAGTTATCCGTTGAACGCCTGCGCGCTATCGCTGAAGGCTTGCTGGAGATCACTTATTAAAACCAATGGGAAACATACTGACTTCTGCAGAATTAGCCGTCAGCCATGGGAAAACGGCCTTCCAGTCGGGTGAGTATGCAACGGCTGCACGCTACTTCGCTGATGCAGCCACGGCGTACGACCAATCCGGTGATGCCGTCCAGGCGGCTGAACAGGCGAACAACCGTTCCGTCGCTCTGTTGAAAGCGGGAGACCCGCAATCAGCCTGGAGCATTTCCAAGGGCACCGACCAGATCTTTGCATCGGTCGGTGATTTGCGTCGCCAGGGACTGGCATTAGGGAATCAGGCGTCAGCGTTAGAAGCTCTCGGTAAACTCGATGAAGCCGAAGAACATTTTTCTCAGGCAGCCGACATTTTGAAAGCTGCTGGCGAGCAAGACCTACGGGGGGTTACTTTACAATCCTTGTCGGCGGTCCAGTTGCGCAGGAAGAACCAGTATGGGGCTTTGGCGACGATGCAATCTGCCCTGGCATCCAAGCAACAGCTCACTGCCTCGGAAAGTCTCTTAAAGCGATTAATCCGTTTTGTATTCAACCTGCTCAACCGTTAGTGATCGGTTCATCCTAACCCTGGTCATTATTTCCCCTGGTCGTCGTGGATTGATATTTTCGTATGCCCATCCTGCGTACTGCTCCAACCATTCGTCCAGCAACAACCGCTGACTTCTCCCGCTTGTCCCATCTCGTTAACTACGCATCTTACGTTCACCGGCACCTGGATTGGAAGCCACCACTCGACTGGCTGCCTCAACAACCATTCCTGATCGCCGAGCATCAGGGGCTCATTCAATCAGCTCTCGCCTGCCCCACCGACCCACCGGGGATTGCCTGGATTCGCTTGTTCTGCGCATCAGGATCCCTGGCAGCCCAAGATTACTTTGACATGCTCCTCCGAACAGCTCAGGAACAAATTGCTGGCTATGCCACAATCGCAGCCATTGCCCTCCATGATTGGTTCGCCGGTATTCTGAATAATTATGGTTTTTCGATTCCTCAAAGAATCGTTGTATTAGAATGGAGCAATCGATCCCTACCAGCCCTTTCGCCGCAAAAAGTCGGGGAAATTCGCACTATGGAACCCGAGGATCTTGCGGCCGTTTGTGAACTGGACAAAGAAGCATTCGCACCCCTTTGGCATAATTCGCTGGAAGGGCTTTCGACTGCATACCGCCAATCTGCCTGGGCTACTGTTGTGGAAGATCACAACGAGATCGTTGGATATCAAATCAGCACCGCGATACCCCTCAGCGGGCATTTAGCCAGGTTAGCAGTTCGGACAGACCTCCGGCATACCGGTATCGGAGCAGCGCTCGTTTTGGATCTCATCCGTCATTTTCTTCGAGATGGCGCCTGGAGGGTTACGGTGAACACCCAGGATGACAACCTGGCTTCATTATCTCTGTATGAAAAGCTCGGTTTTCATCGCACCGGAGAAACCTTCCCGGTATTTGTGCTTCAACCTGGACAAGGGACTGCCTTTATGGGAGAATTCAAAACGTGATATTCTCATAGGTCATTGGGACGATCCATGATCCCGGAGAGACCATTTTATGGAGGTTAAATGAGTAAGCGTGAGGAGTTGAGAGAGAAGAAACACCGCCAGCAGCAACGCCAGCGGAGCATTATGATTGTCGGAATTGCAGTTGTCGCCATCGGTTTTGCTGCATTTTTAATTATTCCAGGCATTGTTGCCAATTCAAAACCGGTAGGCGCGATTGTCACTGTTACCCCCCTCCCCTACCCTAACCCCCAAAAGTCAAGCATCGGAGATCCAAACGCTCCTGTAAAAGTGATTGAATACTCGGATTTCCAATGCCCTTATTGTAAACAATTCGAGGATGACCACATGGCCAGTCTGGTGTCTGGCCTGATCGCGACCGGGAAAGTTTATTTTACCTACCTTCCCTGGCAGATTATTCCTGGGACCGAATCGAACTCAGCCGCAGAAGCCGCCATGTGCGCCGCAGACCAAAACAAGTTCTGGGAGTACCATGATATTTTATTCGCTAATCAAGGCGCAGAGAATTCAGGCCAATATACCGATAAGCGTTTGAAAGCTTATGCAGAAGCGGTCGGGCTGGATATGAACAAGTTCAATTCTTGTTATAGCAACCAAAGCTTCAAGAATCTGCTTGCCCAGTACCAGGCTCAAGGAGTTCAGCAAGGGGTTTCCGGAACGCCTAGTTTCTCGATCAACGGGAAACTGATTGAATATCAGAATCAACAGGACATTATCGACGCCATTAATGCGGCGGTCCAGGGAAAGTAATTGACCAACCTAACCAATTTTCGGATGGGTTGAGATGAAACACCGGGTGCTTCCGGTATTTCATTTCGCCAGGGCAGCCAGGATTGCAACCAGAGCAGGGGCGATCACCAGGGCGGGGAGAAAATTTCCAACCCGCATCTTCTTGATTTCCAACAGGCTGCTGATGGCGATGCCGGCCAGGATGACTCCACCGGCTGCGTTCATCTCTGCCATCATCGCCTGGGTTACCACGGATTGGACTTGTGCAGCCAGGAGAGTCAATCCCCCCTGGTAGACCAGAATGACCAATGAGGAGAACAACACCCCGATCCCGAGGTTGGACGCAAAAGCCAGCGCTGCAAACCCATCCAGCACAGCTTTCACCGCCAATATCGAATAATCACCACTCAAGCCATTTTGGATCGAGCCCAGGATGGTCATAGGGCCTACACAGAAGACCAGGGAGGCGGTCAAGAAACCGCGAGCGAAGCGATTATCTTGTTCGCCGTTTCCCTGGTCGAAACGCTTTTCGAGGGCAGTTCCCAGCCGTTGAAGCCCGTCTTCAATCCCCCACCACTCTCCCAGTAAGCCACCCGCCAGAATCGCGCCCAATACCACGATCTCATTCGTTGTGGCTAAGAACATCTTGATGCCGAATACCAACGTAAAAAGGCCTAACCCGGAGATCACCGTACCTCGGATTCGCTCAGGCAGTCGCCTTCCGAGTTGGAGGCCAAGAAAACCCCCAATCATCACGGTTGCAATGTTGAGTAGGGTTCCGATCATCATCCCTGGTCCGTTCTGGCCAGAGTTGGAGCGCTTTTACCCCCATCTCGATTTTCCGCTAACTCTAGTAGGAAGCAAAAGGTGGATAACCGGTTGAGATACCGTAAAAGCTCAGGATTGTGAATATCCCCGCGATAGAATAGATCAACGATGCGCCGCTCAGCCCTCCGGGTAGCCGTCCGCGCCAGATCCAGGCAGGCTGCGGCGAATGTGTCGCCAGGGAGGATGAAGTCCCGTGGTGCAGGGACGGAATGCCCCAACTGATCGGTCAAAGCTTCCAACCAGGCCACGCGCTCGGCGCTGATCGTTAGAAAGCGGTCCTTGTTTTCGGAACCGGCCGCAACCTCGGTCATCATCGAATAGAGATCGCGCTGAACCTGGAGAATCCAATGAGCGGCGCCTTTGGAGCGACAAACAGACCGGGCCAGTCCGAGAGCGGACGTCGCTTCATCCAAAGATCCCAGCGCTTCGATACGCGCGTCGTTTTTCCTGAGCCGACCTTCACCTAAAATGCCGGTAAAGCCATCATCTCCCGAATGCGGCTCGTTCGGGTTCACGCTGGGA
>JAQTMA010000268.1 GCA_028714615.1 Anaerolineaceae bacterium
CTTTCGATCACCCCTCACCTGGGGAAGATTGAGCGTTCGGTGTATGCCATCTGCCCGACGGGCAACGCGGTGCTCAACTGGGCTAGAGAATTGGTGAAGCTTCCGCTCGAGACCCTGGCTTCCCAACTGGAGGAGAAAGGCCCTGAGCCTGGGCCGGTGTTAGCGCTTCCCTATCTCTCCGGCGCCATGCTGTATTGGGAAAAAGGCCGCAAGCTGCGCGGGGTCCTGGCCGGACTCACCCTGGCTACCACCGAGGTGGATATCCTCCAGGCATTTATGGAAAGCATCGCTTATGATCACATCAATACATTTTCGATGCTGCGGGAAGAAGGGATTGTCGTCGATCAAATCCGCGCCACTGGCGGAGGGACGCGTTCAGCATGGTGGACCCAATTGAAATCCGATATGCTCGGTGTGCCTATCGAAATCTCCACTCAGCCGGAGCCCGGAACCTTGGGGGCTGCGCTGCTGGCAGGCTTTGGAATCGGCATTTATCAGGACCTGGATGAAGCCAGCCGGACCTGTTCAAAGACCGGCATTGTGTATCATCCCGACCCGTCCCGAGCTGCTTTACACCGGCAGCGGTTTGAGCTCTATCGGAGGGCCGTCCCTGAGCTGCTTTCCGCGGTGTTTGAAGAGTGGAATTGAGGAGGTGTATTTCTATGGTTGTACATCAAGAAGAGGATGCGCTTGTTGAAAGGGAAAATAAAGGTAGGAAATCCATTCGCGACCTCCAGGTTCGTCTGGCGGAATACTTGATCCAGGTGAAAGAAGGGGATCAGCTCCCCAGCATTCGCCAGATGGCTGCTTTTAACCACATGAGCGTTGGCTCGGTCTCGACTGCCATGAACGCGCTTCAGGAAATGGGCGCTGTCAAGATCCAGAATCACGGGCACCAAGGTTCGGAAGTTGTCGGGCTTTCGATCAATCGATTATGGAACCTGGTTGAGCAAGGGCCATTGGTGATCAGCCTGACGTTACCGATGCATAGCCATTTCGAAGGCCTGGCAACCGGGGTCAAGCAATCATTGGAGAAAGCCGGTTTTGAAACCTACTTTATTTTTATCCGTGGATCGCGCACTCGGTTAAAGGCGCTTCATGATAACCGCTGCCACGTGACGCTAATTTCTGGCCTGGCAACCGAAGACTTGTGCGGTCCTGACCAGGAAATACTGGTTCAGTTGCCTCCTGGGAGTTGGATTTCGGATTATGGGGTCTACTACCGGCCTTCCCCGCTAAACCATCAAAACCGTACCCGCGTGGCAGTTGACCGGGATTCATATGATCACCGGAAGCTCTCGGAGCTTGAGTTCTCCGGTCAGGAAGTGGAATTCCATTGGGTTCCATTCATCCAAATTCCTCGCTTGCTGCGCAGTGGAGACGTCGATGCCGCCGTTTGGACAGTCGACCAGGCGGATACTTTCCTGAGCCCGGGCATCCGCGTGCGGCCCTTATCGGAGAGAGTGAAAGCCGAGGTCGGCGCCAAATCAACATCGGCGACCTTCGTTGGCAGGAAAAGCAGCCATACCGTTCGCGCTGTACTTCAAGCTGCTATAGACCCGGCCCAGGTAATGGAAATCCAGCGGAAAGTGATTTCCGGCGAAATGATCCCTGAATACTAATACGGAGCCAGCATGACAGATCACGATTATGAAATCGGTCTTCCCATCGATGAGCTAGACACCCCCGCGTTGCTGCTGGATATCGCAGCCGTAGAACGAAATATCCAGAAGATGGCGGCGATCTGCCGGGAAGCAGGAGTTGGTCTGCGGCCGCACGCCAAGATCTATAAGGCCACCCCCCTGTTCGCCTGGATGCAGCTCCGGGCTGGCGCTATTGGCATCACCGTCTCGAAAGTCTCCGAAGCTGAAATCCTGGCGGCGGGGGGCATTCAGGAGATCTTGATCGCCAACCAGGTTGTGGGCAAGCGCAAGGTCCAACGCCTGGCCAACCTGGCTGCCTACACCCGGGTGATTGTGGCGGTTGACTCTGTAGAGAACGTACAGGAGTTGTCGGATGCCGCTCGAGCCCGGGGAGTGGAGATTGGAGTGCTGGTCGAGGTCAATATCGGCAATGATCGCTGCGGGGTAGAACCACTGGAGCCAGCCCGGCAGCTTGCCATCTGTGTCCAATCATCACCCGGACTGAAGTTCCGAGGACTGATGGGCTACGATGGACATCTTGCCTTCTTTGAAGACTTCGATGAACGGGACCGTCGTTCTCGGGCGGCTTACCAGACCCTGGTGGAAACGCGGGACCACCTGGAGCAGGCTGGCATCCCCGTGGAAATCGTCAGTGGAGGCGGGAGCGGCACCTACCGCTCAGCCTGCAGCGTTCCCGGAATGACGGAAATCCAGGCGGGCACCTACATCATCTCGGATACCACCTTTCGAGATAACGGCCTGGGCGAGTTCGAATGCGTTCTGACAGTCCTTTCTACCGTCATTAGCCGGCCTCAGCGACCCGGAGCGGAGGACCTGGCCATCCTGGACTTTGGGCGCAAGGAAATGGCTCTGACGTATGGGTTCCCCGAAGCGAAACGCCCGGCAGGGACTGTCTTCTCGATGCCGCAGGAACACACCCGCCTGAGGCTGGCCGACCCGCTCCTGCGTTTATGCGTGGGGGATACGGTCGAGATGTGGGTCCGCGACGCCAACTGTACGTTCAACCTGTACGACAAGGTGTATGCCATCCGGGATGGGGTCGTTGAAGCTGTGGTGGATATCCCGGGCCGAGGAAAGGCAACCTGAGCTGTGATCGTTTCACGGCAGCTCAAACTGCATTCCGACGGGCGTTTCAACGTCATCAATATCACCGACCAGGTACGCGATTTCATCGCTTCTACCGGCTTGCAACAGGGTCAGGTATGCGTCTTTTTCCAACATACCACCGGGGCGGTCATAATCGGCGAGCACGAGCCGGGCATCATCGCCGATCTGGAAGACATGTTGGATCGCATTACCCCAACCGATTACCCTTACCTGCACCATATTCGAGCCGTTGATTTCAACGGCCATGCCCACTTACGGGCGGCCATCCTGCCAACCAGCGTGACCATCCCTTTTATCGAAGGCAGCCTGGCGTTGGGGACTTACCAGGAAGTGCTGGTCATTGACGATCAGGTGGACCAGGAACCCCGCTATTTGGTCCTTCAGGCGATGGGGGAATAACGCAATGCCAGACACCCGTGCGATTTTCTTTTGGATGGGGGGCGTCCTGACCCAATCCATCGAGTCTCTCCTGAGGTCTGCGCTCGCCGCCTGCGGGCGGCCCGAGACCAACCCGTTTTCTGCCCCGGGGTTTGCCAGCAACTGCGAAAGACTGGCGCTTGGCCAACTGGACGATTTAACCTTCTGCCAGGCTGTGTGCGAGATTAGCGGTGCGAAAAGCTCGCCTGCTAAGTTCAGGGAGACCGTTATCGCGACTTTTTCCCCGCTCCCTGGGGTTACCCAGGCCGTTCAGCGCTTGCCCGATACCATCCAACGCTGGTTGATCATCGATTATCCCCGCTCCTGGTTCGACCAGGTCTGCGAGCGTCTCTTGATCCAACCCTGCTTTCCGCCTGAGCGCCTCCTCTTCCTCCAAGACAGCCGCTTGAACCGCTTGGCGCCGGATGTTTTTGATTTCCTGGCGCAGCGTTCGAAATTCCGGGCAGACCAGTGTCTGGTGGTGGACAGTAATTCGCATCGAGCGGTAGCCGCCCTCGATCATGGTTTCCCGGCGGCGATCTTTGCCGGTTCGGACCGGTTAGTGCGGGAGTTTATCATGCGCCAGTTCACCGCTCGCATCCCATTGGAGCATCGTCCGGCTACCCGGCTACAAGGATCGAGTTACTGATGAAAATATCAACGGCCACCTCCGTCTTTGTGAATTACTCCATTGAAGATGCTGCCGAAGCAATCCTTCAAGCGGGATACGATGGCATTGATCTGTGGTGCGGCCGGCCGCATCTTTACCGGCAGGATCACACTCCCGCTGAACTGCGCTCGCTGCGCGCCTGGCTGGAGACCAACCGTCTGACGCCGGTATCCTGTATGCCGGCCTTTTTTCGCTACCCATATTCGCTCTCTAGCCCGCGCGCGACCATCCGCCAGGAGAGTGTGGCGTACATAAATAATTCGATCGATACCGCCTGCGCCCTATCAGCCCAGTACGTGCTGGTGGTGCCTACCCGGAGCATCCATGGCCAATCAACCGCGGATGCGCGCGCCTGGTACGTGGATAGTGTGGCGCAGGCTTGCCGCTCTGCAGAGGCCAGCCGAATAAAACTCGGCATTGAAATTGTCTACCCGGCTTTCTCCGACTTTATGAACACCACGGACGATGCCCTCGGGGTGATCAAAGAGATCGGCTCGCCTTGCCTGGGAATCGTGCTGGATACAGGGCACCTTAACCTGTCTGGCGAGGACTTGGGGCAGGCGATCCAGAAAGCCGGGGATTACCTTCTCCAGGTGCACGTCAACGATAACGACGGCCGCCACCAGCAGAACAGTATCCCTGGAGACGGCTGCTTCGATTTCATTCGCCTGGTCAGGCTGCTCCAAGAAATCCGGTACAACGGGTACCTGACCATTGAGATTGGCTGGCAGTATTCGTTTGATCCGGTCCCGGCGGTCACCCAGGCATGTGAACGGATGCACGCTTACCTATCCATGAAAGCGTGATCGAGGGTCGCTATGAAACCAATTGACTGAGGTGAATGGAATGGGTTCCGAAAAACAAGATCCTATTGAAGCACAGCGCGAGCTCCAACTTTACAACAAGATGTACGTGCTGATGCACACAATCCGCGCTTTTGAAGAGAAAGCCGAAGAGCTCTACACCCAGGGCAAGATCCACGGCACCATGCACCTCTCGATTGGCATGGAAGCCTCGGCGGTGGGGTCGGTGCTGGCGCTGGAACCGGGGGACCTGATCCTCTCCACCCACCGCGGCCACGGTCACTGCATCGCCAAAGGTGCTGACCTCAACCTGATGATGGCCGAGTTTATGGGCAAGGAGTGCGGCTACTGCCGCGGGCGAGGCGGCTCGATGCACATTGCCGACGTGGCTGGCGGCAACCTGGGCGCCAACGGGGTGGTAGCCGGCGGCATCCCCATGGCGGTGGGGGTGGGATTGGGGCTGAAGATGCAAAAGCGGCCCGATATCCTCATGAACTTCTTCGGGGATGGGGCCGCCAACGAAGGCGCTTTTCACGAAGCGCTCAATATGGCTGCCATTTACCGGCTGCCGGTGGTATATATTTGTGAGAACAACCAGTACGGCATGTCCTTCCCGGTGCACAAGGCCATGGCCATCGCTCACATTGCTGAGCGGGCCGCTGGTTACGGCCTGCCGGGGGTGACCGTCGACGGCAACGATATTTTAGCCGTCTACCAGGCGGCCCGCGAGGCCGTCGCGCGGGCTCACCGGGGCGAGGGACCCACCCTCATTGAAGCCGTGACCTACCGCTGGCGGGGCCATTCCAAGAGCGACGCCAACCGCTACCGCACCA
>JAQTMA010000269.1 GCA_028714615.1 Anaerolineaceae bacterium
GAACCGATTGAGCCGCGCTGGATGATGAACTACAAGGGCTTGAAGTTTTGGGCGCAAACCAGTGCGTCACGCCACCTGGGTGTTTTTCCAGAACAGGCCTGCCAATGGGACTGGACCGCCAGGCTGATCCAGGATATGAACCGGCCAATTCGAGTGCTAAACCTGTTTGGATACACCGGCCTGGCCACCCTATCCGCCGCTCAGGCCGGAGCGCGGGTCACCCACGTCGATGCTTCCAAAAAAGCAATCACCTGGGCGCGCGATAATCAGGCCCTGTCCGGTCTGCAAGATAGGCCCATCCGGTGGATTGTTGATGACGCCTTGAAATTTGTTGAACGTGAGGCCCGCCGTGGGTCTCAGTATGAAGGCTTGATCCTGGATCCGCCTAAGTTCGGACGCGGTCCCAAGGGGGAAGTGTGGGAATTTTACAAACTGATCCCGGCTTTGCTTGCTGAATGCCGGAAAATTCTGAGCCCGCAGCCCCTATTCGTGGTCATGACAGCATACGCCGTCAAAGCTTCCTCGCTGACCTTATACTACGCTCTGCAAGAGATGGTGGGGGATTGTAAAGGCCTGTTGACCGCCGGAGAACTGGTCACCCAGGAACAAAGCGCCGGGAGGATGATCTCGAACGCAGTATATGCGCGCTGGTCATCAATCTCAATCCACGGGTGAGCTTCCGATTCTGGCGCATTGATTCCAGTTTGACCACACAAACCAAGTTCAAAAATTTGCCAACTTCCACAATTAACGAGTCGGTTGAAAAGGGAACCGCACGCCTTCAATGGACTCACCCAGGATGGGGATTTCGTTGAGCTGGTTTGTCCCCATGCCGAGGCCATTTGCCATTTCCAGGTAATTCTCACAGCGAACGAATGGTAGGTCACCGGAGGCTGCCCCGGGGTTAAATCCCATCACGACAGTGGCAACAGCGTCGGTAGCCACCGGGTCTCGGCCTGCCAATAACACTCCTGGGCGCACCTGGTGTAAGGTGGCATCCCACGGGCCGGCGCCGCCCTCGCAGGTGACTACACCGTCGATGATAGCCAGGTGGATCGGGCAAGCCTGGTTTAAATCGAGGATAACCCGTGTCAAGCGTGTATCGAATTGGTAAGCTCCGTGAAAAGCCGATCGGAACGTGTCACCAGAGTGGCGAACGTACTGGTCGATAGCTGCCAATCCGATCAGGTTTTTTAAGGATAGGGTTACCCCTGCAGCAGAATGCACTTTCATTTTCGCTGCCGAGATAAGCAAATCTATTTCACCCAGCACCGGATGAAGATCGAAACGGTCATAGACAAAAGGCGCGTTTCCTACCGGATAACTGGCATAGCCCTTATTTGGATCTGGACGGTTCAAATTGATTAGCCGGACGCCCAGCGGTTTCGCCACCGCGGAAAAGCCCCATTTTTCAAAACACGCCTCTTCTGCGATTCCGTCCATGAAGTAGACCTGGCTGGCGCCTGCGTCGATGACCAGCTCTGCCAGAGTCGCAGCGACCTGGGGGTGAGTAACAAAATACTCGTTTGCAGGCGGTTTTTCCGGGGTATCCCAGATCGATGAGCCGGTCATATTTACTTTGATCCCAACCCTTGCACCGGGTTTTACCAGGTCCCCGATTCCACCGAGACTATCCAACAGGCTTTCCAAGGTGGAACGGATCACCTTTGGATCATACGATTGGGTCTTCCCAATTCCGACCGCAGACCGGGGAATTGCTGTCGGCGTTACGGGAATACTCGTGGGAAGCGGAACCGTAGGTGAATTGGTCGGGGAGGCGGTTGGCGCCAGTCCCGGCGTTAAACTCGGAAGCGCCTCCGGCGCCATTGTGGTCTTTCCCTGGCAGCCAGCGAACGCGAATGCTCCTCCGGTAAGGGTGACCCACCGGAGGAAATCCCGCCGGTTGATGGGTGAATGAGGGAGCATTGATTGTTTCATCGAAACCTCATACGCTGGATTGATTGTACCTCATAGCATTCAATCGGGATGTTTGACATTTCCTTGCGGCTGTCCTAAACTTATACGCATTCAAGTTAGATATCAATTCGTGAAAGAGGTCATTATGAATCCTGGAGAACGCATCGCCTTCATTGGATCGGGAGTCATGGGAGAGGCGATCATCGCTGGATTGATCCGCCAGGGATTGGCCCAGCCCAACCAGATGGCAGCCGCCGGTCCACGAACTGACCGCGGCGCTGATCTGCATACCCGCTTTGGAGTCGAACCCTATACGGATAACCGTGCCGCCGTACAAGGAGCCGGTACCGTCGTACTTTCAGTAAAACCTCAAAAACTAGAGAAGGTCTTGTACGGATTGAATGGGGGGATCGACCCGCAGGCGTTGGTGATCTCGATCGTCGCAGGAGCAACCATCCAAAAACTCGCTCATGGGCTTGGACATCCAGCGATCGTACGGGCTATGCCGAATACACCGGCGCAAATCGGTGAAGGAATTACGGTTTGGACGGCGGATTCCTCCGTTACGCCTGATCAGGTGGAACGGGCCAGGCAGATTTTGAGTGCGCTCGGTGAAGAAATATTAGTCGAGGAGGAAAACTATCTGGATATGGCCACAGCTCTCTCCGGAACGGGGCCGGCTTATGTATTTCTCTTTCTGGAAGCTATGATCGACGCCGGGGTGCACCTGGGACTGCCCCGTCGCATCTCGGAAAAGCTCGTCGAACAGACCTTGCGCGGTTCGGTCGATTTCTATAGCCGGAACAAACTGCACCCGGCCACACTGCGCAACCAGGTCACCTCGCCCGGAGGAACTTCGGCGGCGGCGTTATACTATTTGGAAAAGGCCGGCTTCAGAACCGCCATTTCTCGCGCGGTCTGGGCGGCTTATGAGCGCTCACAAGAGCTTGGACGGGGTGGCGCCAGCCATGCTCCGGAAAAGAATAATGAATAATCCCATCGATAATCAACCTGTTTCTGTTTCGGGCGTACAAAAAACCAACCAATCGAACATTGCTGAATGGAAAAAGCCGCCATGCTTTCACGAATCTACTCTTGTGCTGTCATCGGATTAGAGGGGGTTGTCGTCGAAGTCGAAGTCGATACCAGCCAGGGTTTGCCTTCGATGGTGATTGTTGGTTTACCCGATACTGCTGTGCAGGAAAGTCGTGAGCGAGTGCAAGCCGCCATCAAGAATGCCGGACTGCGTAATCCCCGCTCCCGGGTGACGGTTAACCTGGCGCCTGCGTCTATCCGCAAGGAAGGACCAGCCTACGATCTCCCCATTGCGGTGGGGGTTTTAGTAATGACCGGGCAAATTCCGGCTCCCCTGCTAGAAAAAGCCCTCGTTATTGGCGAACTATCACTGGATGGCGCGGTACGGCACGTGCGCGGCGTGTTACCCATGGCGGCCGTGGCGCGCCGCGAGGGTTTCGAACGCATCATCGTACCTGAGGCAGATGCCGCTGAAGCCGCGCTCATCCCCGGGTTGGAAGTGATCCCCGTAGCTTCACTGGCCGGGTTGTATGCCCACTTCGTTGGGCTTTGCCCTATTGGTCCTCACCCTCCCATCCACCCAGAGGATATTGACGCCGAAGTTCAGACGGATTTCCGCGAGATTAAAGGACAGGAACACGTCAAACGCGCGCTGGAGGTCGCGGCTGCTGGCGGCCATAACGTGATTATGATTGGTCCTCCAGGCGCGGGCAAAACACTGCTCGCCAGGGCTATGCCCGGCATCCTGCCGCGCATGACCATCGACGAAGCCCTGGACGTCACTCGCATCTATTCTGTCGCCGATCAATTACCATCTGACGTCCCATTGATCCGCAACCGCCCCTTCCGTTCTCCCCACCACACCATATCCCATGCCGGACTGGTCGGCGGAGGGAACTGGCCTCACCCCGGTGAAATCTCGCTGGCGCATCGTGGGGTGCTCTTTCTGGATGAGCTACCCGAGTTTGGCCCCCGTGTGCTGGAAGTGATGCGCCAACCCCTCGAGGACAAGCTGGTCACCATCAGCCGGGCGCAAGGCTCGCTAACTTTTCCGGCCAATTTCCAACTGGTAGCAGCGATGAATCCGTGCCCGTGCGGTTACGCCGGTGATCCCGTCAAGACCTGCACGTGCTCCTCAGGGACGGTGACCAAATATCAGAAACGAATTTCAGGCCCGCTGCTTGACCGGATCGACATCCACATTGAAGTTCCCCGGGTGGAATTTGAAAAACTCTCCGACCAACGCCTGGGTGAATCCTCCAGTTTGATCCGGAACCGGGTTGAAGCCGCCCGACAGCGCCAGCGAGATCGTTTCGGAAGCAGTGATGTGGCTTGTAATGCGGATATGCGCCCCGCTGAGGTACGCAAGTTCTGCACCCTGGATGACGCCGGGCGGAGCTTAATGAAAGCCGCCATGACCCAGCTCCAACTTTCAGCGCGGGCGTATCACCGCGTGCTCAAATTAGCGCGGACAATCTCTGACCTGGCCGGGTGCGAAGCCATCGCTCCTTCCCACCTGGCCGAAGCGTTGCAGTACCGGCCTCGCTTGGATGTATAATTTTGAAAATGAAAAAAACAAATAAGGATCTATCAACCGAAAAGACCACTCCAACTGAAGCACTCTCAGATGGCGCAATTAAGGAACCAAAAGTTGGATATATCGAATCCGAACTCCAGCCACCCCTCTTTCCGGAGGTAGCACCTCTCTCTATTCCTCCAGGTATTTACCATTACAGCGATCAAATCATCCAGGGGGATTGTGGGGAGATTCTTAAATCAATCCCTGATAATTCTATCGACCTGATCGTTACCTCCCCCCCATATGCAGATCAACGGTCTTCCACTTACGGTGGCATTAAACCGGAACAGTATGTCTCCTGGTTTATTCCGAAAGCAGACCAATTCCTGCGAGCATTGAAACCAACCGGGACCTTTATTCTCAATATTAAGGAGAGGGTTGTGGATGGGGAGCGCAGCACGTACGTAATGGAATTGGTTATCGAAATGCGTCGCCATGGTTGGTTATGGACGGAAGAATATCTTTGGCATAAGAAAAATAGCTATCCGGGTAAATGGTCCAATCGTTTTCGAGACAATTGGGAGCATCTGTTTCAATTCAACAAGTCGAAAAAATTCAAGATGTTTCAAGACGAGGTAAAGGTTCCAGTTGGGGATTGGGCGCAAGACCGCCTGAAGAACCTGAGCGCGACTGACAAACGCCGGGATAATTCCCGGGTAGGCTCAGGTTTTGGGAAAAAAATCTCAAATTGGGTCGGTCGAGAAATGGTCTACCCATCCAATGTCCTCTATATGGCCACGGAGTGTTACAATCGCCAGCACAGCGCAACATTTCCAATTTCATTGCCCCAATGGTTTATCAAGCTATTCACAGAGGAAGGTGATTTGGTTCTCGACCCATTTAATGGGAGCGGGACAACCTGCGTGGCAGCCAGGCGCCTCCACCGTCACTATCTTGGAATAGATACAAACGAAGAATTCTGCCGGATAGCGATTGACCGAATTGAAAACGATAAGA
>JAQTMA010000270.1:0-2745 GCA_028714615.1 Anaerolineaceae bacterium
TGGACGGCCCGCGAGCCGAAAGACCAGTTGGTCGGTTACGGCACCAAGGTGGTCGTGCATAGCGAGAGCGTGGACGGCGTGACCATCCAGTATTGGCGCAAACTCAATGTATATGCGACCTCTTATTCGCCTTGCAGGATCTACACAGGCCGCTGTTCGGATCGGACCGCCTCCGGTATGACATTGACGAAGGGTGTGGTAGCGGTGATACGGTCCTGGTATAACCAGCTAAAAGGAGCGCAAGTGTATATTCCAGGATATGGACAGGCGACCATCGCGGATATGGGCGGAGGGGTAGGAGGCCAAAACTGGGTCGACCTGGGCTACTCTGACAGCGATTACGTCGGCTGGCACCAAAATGTGACCATCTACTTCCTGGCGCCGGCGCCGGCGAATATTGGCTGGGCACTCCCATGAGCCTGCCACCATTGAGCATCGCGACGCTGCTCAAGGCGCAGGGCTTGCACCCCAAGAAGGGATTGGGGCAGAATTTCCTGGTCGACCCGGTTGCTTTGCAGCGTGTGGTGGACTCGGCTGAAGTCACTTCCGAGGATGCGGTTCTGGAAATTGGGGCCGGTCTGGGCAGCCTGACCCGCGAGCTGGCGGTGATTGCCCGGCGGGTGGTGGCAGTTGAGCTGGACCGGCAGTTGTTCCCGGCGCTCGAAGCGGTGATGCAGCCGTTCCCGAACGTGCGGCTGCAGGCGGGTGATATGCTAGCGCTCGATGCGGCCGAGCTGATGGCGGAAAGCGGATACCTGGTGGTCGCCAACATTCCCTATTACATCACCTCGGCCATCATCCGTCACTTGTTGGAAGCTCAACACAAGCCGCGCCGCATCGTGTTGACGGTGCAACGCGAAGTGGCCCAGCGCATTTGCGCCGAAGCGGGCGACATGAGCTTGCTGGCTCTCTCTGTGCAGGTATACGGCGCTCCCCGTGTGGTGGCGCACATCCCATCCGGGGCATTTTATCCGCCTCCACAGGTGGATTCGGCCGTGGTGCGCGTCGATTTGTACCCCGAACCGCGCATCCCGGCTACTCGACTGGACGTATTTTTCCGCTTGGCGAAGGCCGGCTTTAGCCAGAAGCGCAAGACCTTACGGAATTCGTTATCGGCCGGCTTGCGCTTCTCCCCCGGTCAGGCGGCGGAAATGCTGACGCGTGCGGGGATCGACCCACAGCGTCGGGCGGAAACGCTCTCGATCGACGAATGGGGCTGCCTGGTGGGAGAATACCTGCGTCAGTTGTAGCGCACCTCATTTTCCACGTATACCAGGCGGGACTGATAACGGCGCCAGGCGAGCGGCCAGAGCAGGTTCTGCAGGGCGTCCCCCGTGTAAAAGCGACGGATCGAAGCGTGCAGGTTGGAAGAACTGGTAAACCAGCGCAACAGGGTGCGGTAAGCGTTATCCCCGGCCAGGTCATAGAACATACGGTTGACGAACGAGGAACGCACCATGGGACGGATCTCTTGGGCTACCAGGGTTTCGTAATCCTGGTGCGCATGAATTGCGCGAGCGGCGAGTCGCCCGGAGAGAAGCGCCTGGCGGATGCCAAACCCCCATAGGAAATCCTGGAACCCGGCAGCCTCACCGACGACCAGGGGATGGTGCGCCTGCTCACGGAAGGCGGAGGGTAATCCGCCGAACCCGGAGAGCATCTGCACGTCCTGTATGTCCAGCTTCTCGATGCGTTGGAAGGTATCGATGGTCTGGTTAAGCAGAGCGCGCGCATCCTGGAAGTTCTGGGTGAGGACGGTAACGATTTTTCCCACGCCTGCGACGACGACCAGGTAGGCATAGGCTTTGGGGGCAGCTGCGGTCGAGATCAGACCGACGACCACATCGGGATGGTGGGTGTGGAATGTGACGCCCACTTCCAGGAAGAACCCGTTGCGTTGCAAACCGGCCGCCCAGATATCGACCTCTTCGCGGCGGGCAGGTTGGCCGTACTGGATCACGACTCCCAGGTTGAGGGCCTGCTGTTTGATACGCTGCTCGATCGAGGCAGGGTGGGTGCCGCGGCGTACCAGGTAAAACACTGGCCGAGGTGTATGGATTGGGTATTTTGCCCCGGCATGATCATAGATGTCGAATTGATCTACCTCACGAAGGTCAAAATCGGAGGCCAATCCCCATTCGGGGAGCAGATTGCAAAAATCTTGCTCGGTGGTCCAGTTCTCGATCGTATCCCAATCCTCCTGGCGAGCTTCGCCAGAGTCGCAATTTTTCTCATAGATCTCGACCCGGTGACCGGAACGAGCCAGGCTGACTGCGGCGCTCAGACCGGCTAAGCCGGCTCCGGCGATGCGAATGGGTTCTGAATGGTTTGAGTGGCTGTGCATTGGCAACGCTAGCATCCCTCCTGAAGCGGTTAAATAAAATCGCCATCCACACAGCAGCCCGGCGTGAGCCTGTGTGAATCGGGCGATTTTGGGTTCGCCTGGGTAGATCCCAGGCCAGTAACTAGAGTAATATACTCTTTTTTGGGTTGAATAGCAAGATGATGGGATGCCAACTCACCCCGTTGGGGTATCTCCCTCTCTGCACAGCATCTCATGTGGTTAGGCGTTCATTCTTCCGCACTGGTAGTGACGACTGACCCGCATGAGACTCTGCAGCCAGGCAGTAGCCCAGGCACATCGTCCCGACGCCCTTACGGGATCCTTGCCTGGGGTTCTCCCACCAAGGACCCTAGGCAAGGATGCCGTAAGGGCGTCGGGACGATGTGCCTGGGCTACTGGGG
>JAQTMA010000270.1:2845-5461 GCA_028714615.1 Anaerolineaceae bacterium
AGACGCCCCAGCGGGGCGTCTCTACGGAGGCTGGTGGGTATTCCCAGGTTATGGAAAACAATGCTGGGGAGATGGCAACCCTGAAATATATGCGCGTAGCTTATAAATCCTGGTAGGCGCGACGGATTTGCCAGACGCGGAGGGCAGCTTCGAGCTGTATACGGAGGGACATCTTCGAGGTACCCAGGCGACGTTCTGCGAAATAGATGGGGATTTCCCGGGAGCGGTAGCCCAGGCGATTGGCCAGGTAGGCCAGTTCGACCTGGAAGATGTATCCATTGGAGCGTACCCGCTCGAGAGGCATGCCCGCCAGCGTTTCGCGCCGCCAGAGTCGAAACCCCCCGGTCACATCATGCATCGGCAGGCCGAGGATGGTGCGGGCATACATGTTTCCAAAACCGGAGAGACCCTTGCGCCACAGCGGCCACTGGTCATCCAGCCGGCCACCGTCTATGTATCGTGAACCGATGACCACGTCACACGAGTCCAGCACGGCATGCATTTCAACCAGCTTTTCAGGAGGGTGGGAGAAATCCGCATCCATCTGGGCGATTGCCTGAGCGCCGGCTTCCAGCGCCACATGGAAACCCTGCAAATACGCGGTACCCAGGCCAAGTTTTCCGGTGCGGTGGACCACCTTGACCCGGCTTCCGGGTTGAGCGGCCAGGTTCTCTGCCATCTGCCCGGTACCATCGGGGCTGTTATCGTCGACAATCAGGATATTGAGTTCGGAGAGGGGAAGGCCCTGCAGGGCTGCGACAATTTTCTGAAGGTTCTCTGCTTCATTGAAGGTTGGGACGATGACCGTGGTTTGCAAATCAGGCACCTGTTTTATGGCCACAGGCCTTACGGTGGGCCACACGTAGAGTTGGGTGGAAGAATACAGTTCAGATCAATTGGGACAGATGTTCCGTAGCACGGCGCATATCGAGGAAGATCAGGCCGAGTTTGGCTTGTTCGCGGGCAAGGACGGTGAGCACCGCTTCTTGCCCGACGGACATGAGCACGACGTACCCATTCTGGCCTTTGATATAGACCTGTTCCAGTCCTCCCCGGCCGAGCTCGGTGGCAATGCGCTCGCCTAACGAGAGCATGGCAGCCGACATGGCGGACACGCGGTCCTCTTCCACGTCTTGGGGCAAGGCGGAGGCGATAGTTAACCCATCAACGCTGACAACAGCGGAGGCTTCGATATCCGGAGATGATGCCTGGAGGTCACGTAAACGTTCAACCATGAGCTGCGTGCGGGTCTTAGACAATGATGGGCTCCTTCAAGAGGTTTCAAGCGGCGGGTGCGCAGAATAACTCACAGAAGTATGGTTATGTCGGGGCTCGTATTACTGTAGCACAGCCACCGCGAGGTGTCAAGTTTACCTGCTTTGCATCTGGCTTGCAGATTATCCAAATAGCCGCTGGTATAATACAGATGGATCACCAGTCTGGCAACAACATCGTCACATGGTTGTATGAAAGGGCATGCATGAAACGTTTTTTACCGGTGATACTCATTTGTTTGGCGCTTAGCATTTTCCCTCTACCCGGGCCTGCCGGGGCGCAACCCGCTGATACCCGGCAATCCCACATTGGGGGTCAGGATCGTTCTGCGAACACAGGCGAACCTTATGGCGGCCAGGCGTTATGCCTGCCGGACGTCTACCAGCAAGAACCCGGTAGTTGCCTTCCGTTGGGGCCTTCGGTGTACCTGACAGAGATGGCGCGCCTCGGCCTCGTACTGCCGCTGCGCAACCTGCCTGCTACCGCACCGGATGCGACCCTCTCGGCCATGACAGAGCAGTACTTGAACGTGCGCGCCAACGGTAACGTGCCGGTCTACGCGACGATCGATGACGCCGTTGCGCATAATCCTTCTCGCTATATCCCTGGGGGAAAAGGGCTCAAGTATCTGGCGATCCTCCGGCGGGAGGATAATGAGCGGGGCATCTTCTTCCAACTCATGTCAGGAGAATGGATCAACGCCGGCGATTCTCAGACGGCTTGCTGCACGAGCTCTGGGCGCTTCCAGGGGCTACTCTTCCGCCAGAATCCGTCCAACGATTTCGGCTGGGTACTCAATCCAACCAAAACCAAGCGGGCGCCGGGGTATGCCAGCCCAGAGACCGGACGCGAGCTCAATCGAGAGACGATTGTGCAGGTTTATTCTATGCAAAAGAAAGATAACATGAACTGGTTGCTGATCGGCCCGGACGAGTGGATCGATGACCAGTACGTGGGGCGCGTGCAAGTAAATTTTACTCCGCCGAAAGGCGTTGATAACGGGCGTTGGATCGAGGTGAACCTGGGTGAGCAGACGCTGTCGGTGTACGAAAATGGTAAATTGGTGTTTGCGACTTTGATTGCGACCGGCGCCAAACCGTTCTATACCCAACCAGGGGTGTTCAAGATCTACAAGAAGAAACCGCTAGAGACGATGAGCGGCGCCTTCGAAGGGGACAAGTCCGATTTTTATTACCTGGAGGATGTGCCCTGGACGATGTACTTCGACGAGGCGCGCGCGCTGCACGGGGCGTACTGGCGCACGCTGTATGGATATGCTGCTTCGCACGGCTGCGTGAACCTGTCACCGGGTGATTCGCATTGGCTATTCGACTGGGCCAA
>JAQTMA010000271.1:0-3546 GCA_028714615.1 Anaerolineaceae bacterium
ATTCACCCGCCACAGGCCTCCGGGTGGTAAACACTCGGGCGATTATGGGTGGTAAACATTCACCCGCTGATGCCTGGTAAACACCTCCCGATTATGGGTGGTAATAATGACCCGATTATTGACAGTTCGGCTCCTGGATTCTGAGAATCCCATGTACGGGCACGGGGTTGAGTTCCAGAATTTTGGGCGTTCATCCCAACCCCGTGCCCCCACCCCCACGCAATTTCCAGGATCGTTGATATCCCATGTACGGGCACGGTGTTCGGCTCCTGGATCGTGGATATCCCATGTACGGGCACGGGGTTGAGTTCCAGGATTTTGGGCGCTCATCCCAACCCCGTGCCCCTACCCCCACGGAATTTCCAAGATCGTTGATATCCCATGTACGGGCACGGGGTTGAGTTCCAAGATCGTTGATATCTCTTGTACGGGCACGGGGTTGAGTTCCAGGATTTTGGGCGTTCATCCCAACCCCGTGCCCCTCCCCCCCCCACCGCAATTTCCAGGATCGTTGATATCCCATGTGCGGGCACGGGGTTGAGCTCCAGGATTCTGAGAATCCCATATGCGGGCACGGGGTTGAGTTCCAGGATTTTGGGCGTTCACCCCAACCCCGTGCCCCTACCCCCACCGCAATTTCCAGGATCGCTGATTTCCCATGTACGGGCACGGGGTTGAGTTCCAGGATTTTGGGCGTTCATCCCAACCCCGTGCCCCTCCCCCCCCACCGCAATTTCCAGGATCGTTGATACCCCATGTGCGGGCACGGGGTTGAGTTCCAGGATTCTGAGAATCCCGTGTACGGGCACGGGGTTGAGTTTCAGGATTCTGGGCGTTCATCCCAACCCCGTGCCCCTACCCCCACGGAATTTCCAAGATCGTTGATATCTCTTGTACGGGCACGGGGTTGAGTTCCAGGATTCTGGGCGTTCATCCCAACCCCGTGCCCCTACCCCCACGGAATTTCCAGGATCGCTGATATCCCATGTACGGGCACGGGGTTGAGCTCCAGGATTTTGGGCGTTCATCCCAACCCCGTGCCCCCACCCCCACAGAATTTCCAGGATCGCTGAAATCCTTTGTCCAGGCACGGGGTTCAGTTCCAGGATTCTGAGAATCCCATGTACGGGCACGGGGTTGAGTTTCAGGATTCTGGGCGTTCATCCCAACCCCGTGCCCCTACCCCCATGGCATTCGGGGCTCGTTGATACCCTGTGCCCCTACCCCCACCGCGCATCGGGTGGGTTTTCCCAAACAGAGACGATGACATGGAATCGCGGTGATGTTCTCGCGCAGAGCCGCGGAGGCGCAGAGGTTTTTAACCTTTTTTTCTCTGCGTCCCTGCGGCTCTGCGCGAGAACGAATGATTCAAACCCGTCTCTGGAGATACGCTCGGCGCGGGAGATCAGCGCCGATAAAACCCGACCCTCCTGCATCTAGGTCACCAGGTGCTGCAGGTAGGTATCGATCAGGATGGCCATCACGCCCCACACACTTCCCAGCAAGGCGCCACCCAACACATCTCGCGGGTAATGCGCTCCCACGTAGATGCGCGTAAACCCTACCAGCAAAGCCAGCGCGTAAATGAAGGGTGCACCGAAAGGGCTTAACAACAGGTGGTGGGTGAGCAGCGTCGCAAGGAAAAAGGACTGGGCGGTATGGCCGCTGGGGAAGGACAGACCCAGCGCCTTCCAACCGATCACCCGCACCGTTTCGAGCAGTGTGAACGGACGGCTGCGGTCCGTCAGCACTTTCATCGTTTCAACTGCCATCCAGAGTGTGAGTTGGCCAATGATCAGCAGGATAGCTGCCCGGCGGGCGCCCGTCAGCGCCAATGCCAGGATAATTAGCGCAGCGAAGGGGAAACTGCCCAATTGAGTCAGAACCCACATGATGCGGTCCATCCACAGGGAATGGTATCCACGCAGGTTAAGCACCAAGAACAGCCAGGCATCGAAGCGCTGCCCCGCAGACCAGAGCAGGGAGAGCGTCACCAGGCTGAAGAGCAGCAGCACCAACACTACGCTGCGCTGTGCAAACAGGCTGCGTACCAGGGCCAGCCGGGTTCCCACCGGCAACAGCAGCAGGAAGACGCCCAGGGTCGCCGCCAGCGCGACGATAAAAATCAACCGGCGTAGGGCCAGCGAGATGCCCCGGCGACCGGCGCGCAAGTCTGGAGCGGTCTCGTCCATCGGGGTCCCGGAGCGGTCAGTTGGCATCCGTCTCTTCCTCAACGGACACAGGTGGTTGCGCGGACAACTTGGCCAGGGCCGTTTGGGCAGCCATGACGGCCAGCGCGTGCCGGCGTACGCATACCCGCAACGGCCCTTCTTCCAACATAAACCCGTCCACCATAACAGGCATGCGCGGGAGACTGCGCACTTCCAGATTACGTACCTGGAAATGCTGTACGCGGGGATCCGTCGGAGCCCCACTGATTACCTGGACGGCATACCCCAATAATTCGAGCTTGGTCAGGTTTGAAAACACGAAGACATCCAGCAACCCATCGACAAATGAAACATCCTGCGATATACGCAAATTGGTTGCGAAGAAGGGCATGTTCCCGATCAGAACGACGTGCCCCTGGGTGACGATTTTTTGGGCGCCATCATCCAGCTTCAAGCGTAATTCCGCCACGGGCATCCCCACCAGCGTGGTCAGCAGGTCTCCGATGCGCGCCAGGTTGCCATGTTGAATGTCATCGGCAGCCGGGAAAAGCGCAGAAATCAGGCCAACGGAGGCGGCCTCGAAGAAATGTCGCCTGGAGTGACGGCTGTATGCAAAACCCACGTCCACTCGCAAGGAGCGCCCCCGGCGCAAGATTGCCACCGCTTCAGGGATATTCCCGACCGGGATATCCAGGCTCGCCGCAACATTGTTGCGCGTACCGGTGGGGACGATTCCCAGGCGGGCTTCCGTGCCCACCAGCGCGTCCACCACGCTGTCGATCGTGCCATCTCCCCCGCCCACGACGATCAAACGCATACCGCGATCGATAGCATCCCTCACGACCGCTTTGAGCTGGCTTTTCGGATGGACCAGGTAAATCTCCGGGATCATGCGCCAGGCTTGCATTTGCGTCAGAATTTCGACCAGTTGCCCGGGTGATTGCTCGATCCTTCCGGAGGATGGGTTGAAGATGAGTTTCGCGCGAAGTGGTCGTTGGCTGAGGCTCAACGACCGGTTTTGAAGAATTGGACTGCCCAGATACCCTCCTGCGTTTTTATGGGGGACTTCCCACCGTCTGCAGTAATTTTACCGGAAACCCGGGAAATCGACTCATTGAGAAACCAGGGGGAGGTACAAACTCACGGGCGGCGTTCCCGGCAGCAGCACCCCGTAGGAGAGGCTGAAACCACCCCCGGAAGCAACTCCCGAAAAACCCCACTCCAGGCTGCCCTCGAGGAGAATATCCCCCGCGCCGGCGCTCGTTCCTCCCCCGCCGGTGATCGCCTGTCCGTCAAGAGAGAATTCCGGACTGGCAGAGGCCAGGCTAACACCGGCCAACAACGATATCAATCCCAATGCGATCAGTATTCCGGC
>JAQTMA010000271.1:3646-5435 GCA_028714615.1 Anaerolineaceae bacterium
TGCTATTTCCCACCCGTACCTCCGGTTGCAGGTAATATACGCTTCCGTCGTAGTTCACCCCAAAATCGAGCTCGACTGAGAAGAGACCATCGACCACCGGAACATTGTTTATCTGGAGTGAGATCCCCTGTGTCGATCCTCCTGCTGGTTGGTCGTACAATGTAAAACGGAAATCGAACGAGCCTTGCGCCGGTTTCCCGGCTTGCACCAGGCGGCCCTGGTAGGTCAACCCATTCCCGATGACAGATTGCGCAGCGCCTGCCTCGGCCGGCGAGGCCTGTGCTGTGGCGCCGCTCGCCGCGAAAATCAGTAATATTCCTGCCAGGACAATCGACATGACCTTGATGCTCATGCTGTGACCTCCATAGGGTAAATGCGGGTCGGTTGCTCTCAACCAGGGAAAATTCAATCCTATTTTATATGAGAATTCACATCCTGGCTGCCCAGAATCCCTTCGAAATGGCCTGGTTCGCCTCCCTAATCCGTTTTATACTTGAAGAAAACTGGACGGCCCACACAACCATGGATTCCATACCCCCTACCCCCTCCCTCCCGCTCCCCCCGCCCCTACGCGGCGCCGATATCCCCTCTTTTGCCAATTATAGCATCGTGGTGCGCCTGCCCGAGATTGCCCGGCGAGTGATTTCTGAAAACGAGCTGTTGCCCGCAGGCGAAGAGGCGATGCGAGCGTTGATCGAAGACATTCCCGCCGGGAAAATGCGCCCCCTGCAGATTCCCCTGGCGCCCGATGCCCTCGAATGGCTCGCTTATCTCCAACCGGTGCTCGGTCAGGATTGGCTGCAAATTCCCTGGTTTTTCGCCGAGAACTACTTCTATGAACGCGTGCTGGAGGCCTGCGGCTACTATTGCGGAGGACCCGGCCAGGGAGTGGATCCCTATCAATATCAGAAACGCTCTGGGTTAAGTGCCGCTCGCGAAGCTGCCTGCCGTTTGAGCGACCAGGCTAACCGCCTGCTCCATTTCGGCTGGAATCCTGATGATCTTGCCCGCGTGTTGAAAACCGATCTGCAGGGCAACCAGGTCGACCTCTCCATCTGGCCGGCCGGGAACGGCACACCACCCGATGAGCACGTCCTTCAGTCCATCCAGGAGCGCATCCTGGTGGATGACACCCGGCGTGTAGCCGACCGCATCACCGGCCTCTCCGGGCAGGGCACCCGCATCGATATCCTGGTGGACAACGCCGGTTTCGAGCTGGTCTGCGATCTGTGCCTGGCTGACTACCTGCTCCACGCGGGTGGGATTGAGCGCGTGCAGTTGCACCTCAAAGCTCAGCCCACGTTTGTTTCGGACGCCATGATCAAAGACGTAAGGCGCACGCTTGCCTGGCTGGCAGAAGACGGCGACGAAGCTTCGCATACCTTTGCCGCCCGGCTGGAGGAGGCGCTTACCGAGAACCGCCTGCTGCTGCGTGAGGATTTCTTCTGGACTTCTCCCCTCCCAGCCTGGCAGGCGCCGGCGACGTTACGCCAGGAATTGCAGGGTGCCAGCCTGATCATCAGCAAAGGTGACGCCAACTACCGGCGCTTGCTGGGCGACCGGCACTGGGCGTTTACCCAGCCCGTGCAGGATGTGTGTAGTTATCTCCCGGCGCCCCTGCTGGCGCTGCGCAGCTTGAAATCCGAGATTGTCGTCGGCATGACGAAGGCGCAGATTGAATCGGCAGGCAAGCAAGACAAAGACTGGATGATCGACGGCAAGTGGGGCTTGATCCAGTTGATTGTACCCCGCTGATTCTTTTTCAACACGGGTCAGGCCGATTCTGCAC
>JAQTMA010000272.1:0-1415 GCA_028714615.1 Anaerolineaceae bacterium
AGCACCAATTCTTCTTGCTGAATGATTTCCTCTTGCAACAATGCCTTCACCAGGAGATCTAATTGAGCACGGGCGTTTTCTAATAAGCGCCGAGAAAAATCGTAACGTTCGTTGAGCACCTTCTGAACATCTTGATCAATCCTCGCAGCCAGTTCTTCACTATACTCGCGGCCCTGGGTTAGCTCGTAACCCAGGAAAGGCTGCTGTTCATCGGTAGAGAAGGCCATGGGACCCAGGCTGCCCATTCCCCAACGAGTGACCATATGGCGGGCCAGACGGGTCGCCTCTGCCAGGTCATTTTCGGCGCCGGTTGTGATGCTCTTCAAGGCAATCTCTTCCGAGACCCGCCCCCCCATCATCACCGCCAGACGAGCCATCAGGTATTCCTGGCTGTAATTGTATTGGTCTTCACCAGGCATTTGTTCGGTCACACCTAATGCCCGACCCCGGGGAATAATCGAAACCTTGTTTACCGGGTCAGCGCCTGGAATCAGCCAGGCAACCAGCGCATGCCCTGATTCATGATAAGCGATAATGGTGCGTTGCTGTTCATTAAGTACCAGATTGCGTTTCTCTCCAAGCAAAACGCGATCCTCGGCCGTTTCAAAATCCGCCTGGTGGATGTCCATATGGTTTTCGCGGGCTGCGTTCAGAGCGGCTTCGTTACATAAATTCGCCAGGTCTGCGCCGCTGAATCCGGTGGTCGTGCGGGCCAGGGTATCTAAATTCACGTCCGGAGCAAGGGTGAGGCCTTTGGTGTGAATTTCCAGAATGCGTTCCCGCCCCCTGCGATCAGGCAATCCCACTGTTACCTGGCGGTCGAAACGCCCAGGCCTTAGCAATGCTGGATCAAGCACATCTGGTCGGTTGGTAGCTGCGATAACAATGGTCTCATGATGCTCGTCAAATCCATCCATTTCTACCAGAAGCTGGTTGAGGGTTTGTTCCCGTTCATCATTAACATTTCCCATCCCGGTTCCTCGGCGTCTTCCAACAGCATCGATTTCATCAACGAAGACAATCGCGGGTGAAACGGCTTTGGCCTTAGCGAACAAATCTCGAACCCGGCTGGCGCCCACGCCAACGAACATCTCCACAAACTCTGAGCCACTGATGCTAAAGAAAGGCACACCCGCTTCGCCCGCCACAGCCCGCGCCAACAAGGTCTTCCCGGTACCTGGAGGACCCACCAACAATACCCCTCGTGGAATACGCGCACCGATCTTATGATACTTATCCGGACGGCGCAGAAAATCCACAACCTCTAAAAGCTCCTGCTTGGCTTCATCGACACCAGCGACATCGTTAAATGTGACTTCTGGGTGATCGAGATTGTATTCCCTTGCCTTGCTGCGTCCGATATTGGTGATGCCGGCTTGGCCCATCGCCGTCCTACGCCCTAACCACACCATGAC
>JAQTMA010000272.1:1515-5370 GCA_028714615.1 Anaerolineaceae bacterium
ATCAGGGCTTCCACTCCCCTCAAGGCAGGATCGAAAGGAGTGAAGTGAAGGAAGTTAACGGTGATTTGCAGGCCTTTCTCCTTTGCACCTGACAGAATGGCCATATCGAGCGGATCCTGGGTCGCTTCCTCAATGGTCATATCTTCTCCGCCACTCTCGAAAAAGTACCATTCTCCAAGTTCCCCCCACGAAACTAATCTCCTGCGATTGGTTAACCATGTTGACTGGTATAGCAAATGGATAAATGCGCACTGTAGAATTAAACTTGTTCAAAAGATATAAACAATAGCATATTTAGTATACAACGAATCTTTTGGGTAGAGCAGGGTTTGACTGATCCGGCGAAACTTAGGGATCATCTTCGCCTTTACGACCAACACCATCTTCAGGATCGCCCTGGTTCTACTACCCCGGGAGAGGTGAGTACACAGGCAGTTCCCTTAACCAGAAGTGGAAATCCGTGGACAACCGGAGTCCCAACCCAGGGCAGCGGCTACGGGCCGGGCATGGGTCCCAGCGAATGCGAGGCCATTACCCCAGCTCCCAGCGGACAGGGCAACAGTCCCTGGACGACAGGCACACCCACCCCCGGCAGCGGGTATGGCCTTGATCCTGAGCTTGATCCGATGCGCACCTGCACACCCAGTTCTGGAAATGGTCCTGGCCCACGACTGACCCAGTCAGGTCCACTACCAACCCAGGGTGCGCGGGCGACCTCAATGGCAGGCGGCCATCAACCGACAACCGCTCCCGGAGGACCAGGCAGACAGCATTAACCCGATTGGGAATGACCGGTCCAACTCGTTGGCAAGAGACGAGCTTGCCAACGAGTTCTTTTTGCCAGAACCTACCCAGGAAAACATTCACCCGGGATTCGACCAGCCTTCACAGCTTCTTCAAATCTGCTGGGTATCATGATAATCGACAAGTAAGGTAACCCTTACAAACCTGGAAATTTCAAGGAGATATGAAATGAACAAACTTGTACTCAGTATCGTAGCTGTTGGCGTGGTAGCTCTCGTATTCGGAACGGCCGGCTTTGTCTATGCTCAATCCTCTACACCACCCACGCCAGTTCCGGGAAGCGGATATGGTTACGGGATGATGGGCGGACGCGGCGCTCGGGGTGGCATGATGGGACAGAATTCCGCTTCAGGAACCCAGGATGGCCTCTTGCACGATGCAATGGTCGCAGTATTTGCTGAGAAGCTGGGGATATCCGTGGATGACCTGAATCGCCGGTTGGCTAACGGAGAGACCATGTTCCAGGTGGCTGCCTCCCAGGGCCTGACTGCGGACCAGTTCCGTACCCTGATGACGGACGCTCGCAACCAGGCGATTGACCAGGCGATGAAAGCTGGCAACCTAACCCAGGCGCAGGCGGATTGGATGAAGCAGCACAGCGCCGGCCAGATGATGGGCAATGGCCGTGGGATGCATGCTTCCGGTTTCGGCCAAAACGCCAATCCGGGCTGCCCGTACTTACCGCAAACCCAGTCATAAACAGTGAATTCGAAGTGATCATCAAAAGCGCTGAGCTCAAGCTCAGCGCTTTTGATTTTAACGGTGAAATCCTATTGCCCTGTGACGAGCGGCAGACCCTGCGCCTGCCATGCGGTTATGCCTCCAGCCATGCTGGTGACATGGGTAAACCCGGCCTGGGTGAGGATGTCTCGTCCCTGGGCGCTGCGGTGACCGGTGCGGCAGACGACCACTACCTCGCGATCCTTGGGAACTTCAGTCAACCGGTTGGGCAGATCACCCAAAGGGATCAGCGTGGCTCCCGAAATGTGGAACTGCTCCCATTCACTCGGTTCGCGCACATCCAGGATGAATGCCCCTTGGTCCCGCTTTTGGGCAGTTTGCCCCACCGTGATTTCAGGGGGGAGGGAAGCAACCGCCGGTCGAGACTTCAGGAAGGCCACGATTGCCACAATCGCAATCAGGACAATCGCAATTGCAATCCATCCCCAGGCTGGGAATCCTTTCCTTAATGGCGTCTTACCTTTGAGCCTGGTCATGTGGTATCCTCGGGATTATTTGCTGTACGGCGTTTTTTGAAACTGGAAGATAATGGAGTAGATGTCCAAGTGGATGGTAAGTTATTTTTCTGATTGTACTGCAAAGTAAACCATTCTTCATCAGATTTGAATGGCGTATTCACATCTTCTTCATACCTTCAGAATACAATGGGACGGTGAGTGAAATGGCCAAGAAAATCCTCGTCGTTGACGATGAAGCCCAGATCCTCAAGGTATTAAAGGCCTACCTGGAAAAAGCCGGCTATCCGGTGGTTACGGCGTCGGATGGAAAGGCGGCCCTCACCACCTTCCAACGCGAAAAACCGGATTTTGTGATCCTCGACCTGAACCTGCCCGGGATGGATGGATTAGATGTATGTAAAGCTATCCGACGCGATTCGAACGTTCCGATCCTGATGCTCACTGCCCGAGTGGAGGAGGCGGACCGGCTGATCGGCCTGGAATTAGGCGCGGACGACTACGTGATAAAGCCTTTCAGCCCGCGCGAGGTGGTTGCTCGGGTGCGCACTATACTCCGCCGGACTTCCGCGGAACCTTCCCAGGCAGAGATCATTCGCGTGGGCGACCTGGTAATCGACACCGGGCAGCACCGGGTCACATTGGCCAGCCGGGTCGTTGAGTTAACGCCGACCGAGTTTGATATCCTGGCCGTCCTGGCCCGCCAGCCGATGCGGGTTTTCAGCCGCCTGCAAATCATGGAACAGGCGCAAGGAGACGCTTTTGAGGGCTATGAACGTACCATCGATGCCCACATCAAGAACATACGGGTGAAGCTTGAACCGAACCCAAAGAAACCCACCTACCTTGTGACCGTTTTTGGGGTGGGCTACAAGCTGCAGGCAGGCGCGGATGCGTAACAGCCTGGTCTTCAAGCTCATGGGCGCCTTCCTCCTGGTCATCGCCATCGGCGCGCTGGTCATGGCGCTGCTGACTTCGCAAGCCACCCAGAACGCCTTCAACCTGTACACGACACACAGCGGCCAGATGTACGCGCAGCGCATGACGCCGGTCCTTTCCGATTATTATGCTCGGAACAATAGCTGGCAAGGGATTGACGCGCTCATCCAGACGGGGGTCGTGACGCCCGATTCCACCGGTGGCATGGGGATGATGGGGAATGGAAATGGACCTGGGCGAGGGTTCGGGTTCGGGGGTCAAGCTGCCGGAATGGGCATGATGGAGGGTACCGGTCAACGCCTGATCTTGACAGATGCGCAGGGCGTGGTGATCAGCGATACACAGAACCTGTTGGTCGGGAAAAACATCTCCGCCAAAGAATTGAGCAGCGGGACACCCATTCTGGTGAATAACAACCGGGTCGGCACGCTGGTGGTCACCCCGAATGATTTTACCGGTTCAGGCACCCCCGCGGGAGAGTTCCTGGCATCCGTCAACCGGGCGATCGTCAGCTCAGCGCTGATTGCCGGTCTGATCGCCCTGGCCTTGGGCGGTATTTTGTTCACACAAATTACATCCCCATTACGCCAGTTGAAAAAAGCTGCCGTTGCGATCGGTTCGGGGGATCTGAGCCAAAGGGTTTCGATCCGTGCACGGGATGAATTTGGCGAGTTAGGCCAGACGTTCAACCAAATGGCTGAAAGCCTGGCGAGCGCAGAGACGCAGCGCCAACACCTGGCGGCCGATGTGGCTCACGAGCTGCGCACCCCGCTGGCCGCCATCCAGGCTACCCTGGAAGGAATGCAAGATGGCATCTTGCCGTTGAATGATGAGCATATTGCCGCCCTACATACCGAGACGCTGCTGCTCAATCGCCTGGTGGGTGACTTGCGGCTGCTTTCATTGGCTGAAGCCG
>JAQTMA010000273.1 GCA_028714615.1 Anaerolineaceae bacterium
TTGACCCAAACCAGGGCGAATTGAGGAGCGTCGTCGGCTGGACGCTGGATCAACGTTCCCGTCACGCCGTCCACAGGAATTTGCGCGTAAGTGGCAGCGTTCTTGGGGATGGGTATGACCAGCGAGGAGGTCCAGTCCACTGTTTTGGCAAAAGCAGCCGCCTGTTCGGGGGTCATTCCGGTGAACTCAAGGCCGATCTGCGCCAATTGGGCTACGTCCACCTCGGCAGGCGCGTTCACGGTTGGGCTAGGGATCTGCGCGAAAATTACACAATCAGGATATTGCCGTCCGGCAGACCCACTCCCCAAATCTCGACCAGCTTCTCCAATACTCGGATCAGGGCATTTCCCATAAGAAGCGCTTACGCCGGAGGGGATATCGATCGAGATGTCGGCGCCATCGATGGAGGTTGGCAGCACCAAATCCTTACGGCCAGCTTCATCCAGAAGAGCTTGAGCTTTGGATCGATCTACTTTGAAAGAGAATGCGGCGCCCTTTTCAACGCTGATGTGGGTCGGGGTCAACCCTGCTGGCAACCGAACAGAAAAGCCGGCAATCCGGCTGGCTTCTTCGGGATTGGCCACAACGGCTGGGCTTTCAGGTTTCTTTGTCATGGTGACTGAGCTTGACAATAACTGGGTGATCTGTTTACCGATGGCGCTATCCCCGGTGATCTGTTGCATTCCGGTGAAATCCACTGGCACAATGGCCACCTGTTGCACCCGGAAGAGGTTGAGCAGCCGGTCTGCGAGGGCTCGGGTTGAAGGAATGGCTACCACCAGGGCAAGCAATAAAACGACTGCCATACCCACCCGAAGGGCGGGCGAAGCAAACCATTTACGGAACATAGAATTCTCCTTTTGAGTCGAAATTCGATCATAGAAATGTGTCAAGGCCATGCGAGGGTGAACTGCAGCATCCTGGGAGGCAGGAACCAGGAAGGTTAGTTTGCGAGCAGCCCTCTCGGTTTCTAAGCGCAGGTGATTTTGCTGTTGCAGGCATACCGCACAAGAATCCAGGTGATTGCGTTCCTCGGGGGTTGCTTCCCCATCCAGTGCGGCCCGCATTTGCCCTTCGTTCAGGTGTTGGTTCATATCTCCTCCCGCATCAAAAAGCGGTACTGCTTTTCAAATTCGCGTTCAGCCCGCAGCAGCAGGGGGCCGATGGACGTAGGGGAAAGATGCAGCGCTGCGGCGATCTCTTTGTAGCTCATGCCAGAATAACGCAGGATCAATAGCTGCGCCTGGCGCGAATCCATTTGATCGAGTACAGCTCGCGCATTCCGTCGTTCTTCTTCTTCCGCCTGGATTTCGGCCGGCCGGTCCTCAGGTGCGCTTTCGAGCGCTCCCTTTCCCGCGGATAGTTCGTAGCGTTCGCGACGTCGAAAGCTGCGGATGGATTTCAACCCCAGGTTGGAAGCCACGCGATACAGCCAACCGTCCAGGGTAAACCCCTCCCTCTCAGCCGGAGGACGCTGGTACAGCTTTACGAATGTTTCGAGCGCCAGGTCCTCAGCCTCTGAAGGATCGCCTACCAAGCGCACGAGCAAGCCATAGATGCGCGCCCAATGCTTCAGGAAGATATCTTCGAACGGTTGTCCGGCAGCATCCGCCCTGGTGTTTTTTACATGCGAGGTGGCGGAATCGGGTGTGGGGACCTTCATGGGCTGAAAAGCGCTTTCCGGCGATCGTGTGTTATTCATCGGTCCTGAGCATCTCTCCCACTGATATAACCCCGCTCAAGTCATCAATGAGACAAAATGGTCGGAAAACTGGTGTTCATTGATATCTTCAGGCCATCGGAAGAAGCTGTTTCACCAGGTTGTGGCAAATTATACCCCGACATGTCTTCTGGAGTCCGCCGGTTAGCTCTAAAAGGGATTTACCTCGCCTGCCTGACTCGGCGGTAATGTTCCCAACATTTCGTGGTATGATGATAGCAATCATCCATAATGGCTCCATGATCGGTGAGACTTTTCGAGATCCTGCTGGTATCTCAGCACCGAAATGGCATTCCGACTGCTAATGGGAGGGACCCCTGATTCGAGAAAGTGGATTCCGCCTAAGGATGCTCCAGGCAAGGCAACCGGCAAGATATGATCCCGAGATCGAATTTGCGCTGTTCTGTACCTCGTCATGGATCACAGAACGCGATGTCTGGCGTTATATAATGGATCTCGGCGTCCCAGCACTGGCGAAAGAGGTGAGCATCGTCCGGCCCGACTTAAACGGCTGGTTGGTCGCTCACATCATGTACAACCAGGCTTTCAACCAGCAAATCACGCCAGCCTGAGCGCCGTTCCCATCACAGAAAGCACTCCCAGCCCGGCAATTCAGAATTCAGTGCTTTGTAATGGAAAACGATGGACGAAACCGGTCAAACCATTGAGGTTGGTGGGTTTATTGAGCAGCCTGCCCAGCAGATAATAATCGCAAGTGCTTATCAAAATGCGTTTTCAGCCCTTGGTAGTATGCTTCCTCGTGCTTGACAAGGGCGCACTTCAATTCGGCGCCATAGGTTGCCAGAACAGAACCAAACGTAACGTGCAAAACCTCGCGGGCGTGAAAATCATTCATTAATAAAGGCAAATCATCTTCGCACGGCAGCAGCTCAAGCCTTGCCGAAACGTGGTAACTACGACGGTCTGTCTCATACCGTTCTCGGGCAAGAGCGAATATTTTCCGGAATAAATCAGGTTCATTGCTGGCAATTACCCGTAGCGCTTCCAGGTATGAAGTACCAGCCGTCTTCACGTGAATCCGGTCGCCCCAATACTTAATCAGCAATGGATAGACGGAGTATTTATCCGACCCCGAATGCAAACTGAGTTTGTACGTCCCGAAATGGGTGGTCACAGCGGCGTGCTTCGCCAGTTCTGCATCCAGGTCAGCCAAGTTGCCGATATAATCCACGCCCTTCTCGAAGCTTCCGATGAAGCGCGGTGCAAGCGAAGTAAAGCGCACACCCAGGCGGGTCAACTCACTGGCAATAAAGAAATGTTCAAGCGATGAGGTGGGTGAATCGGTTTCATCCACCGACACTTCAAAATCGAAACTTTCCTTCAGTTGGGATAACCGCTGGAACATCTCAACCGCATGCTGGACAGCCCGCCCGTACTTCACCGCAACCCGGATCAGACTCTGCGCGGTAAACCGTCCCCATACCGGTTCACCGGTTGAATTCAGATACACGGCTGAAAGTTGATCCATGTCTAGAGTATTGCTTTTTCTCTGTACAGCAAAAAGTGGATCGGTGTCCGCGGCATTGTCAACATAATCCCCAGGATCAACCGTAAAAAAGGTATACCCCGCTTCTACAAACGGGAGAATATCATCGACGGTTTTTAGGTGGTCGGCATCCGCGCCCCAAGGCCTGTCCCATCCAGCGGAGTCGACCGCCCGTTTAACGTCATCGATCACTTGTTGTGGCGTGCGCCCAGTGCGAGCATTCTCGCGAACCGATTGTTGAGCAAAAATAGGCACGAATTTTGTTTCTTGAACCGCGGTGAGATGACCTGGCGTGGCCAGGCCAAGGCGATCACCGAAACCAAAGGAGGGGGATAAACCCAGGGTCGTGAGCATTTTCGTTGAGCTAAAGCCCGATGCATTGGCATCACGAAGAACTTGGGCTCGTTTCTGCTTTCCCTTCCTCTTTGATGGAGACATTCGTTGTGCTGAGGTTCTCCACCTTGTGAGAGAAAAAGGCGGTAATATTCCGCTTCAGGATGCCGGTCATGAAACCGGGGCGCAGGTCATAACTTGGGTTGTACCATTTCGATTTTACGGAAAGGTTGATCGTAATATTTTCAAAGAAGATATCTCTGATATGGTTTTTCTTTTTTGCATAGATCAGGACACCATTTTCACTATCACAGGTAATGCCAGAAAAGCGAATATTCTTAATGACCCCGCCTTTCGTAAATGGGTAACGCGGGATGGCGGTAATCGCTATGGGTTCTCCTGAGCCCCACCACTCGGTGGAGAACCTTCTGGTGTCGATATGGATGCCCGTAAAGGTCACATTTTCGATATTTCCGTTGTCACGGAGTTGGAGGGAAATCCCCCGATTGCTTTTCGAGATTGTGCAGCCCGAGACAGTAATATGGTTGAAATCGTCGAGGCTTTCCGTGCCGATTTTTATGGCGGCGCTGGTTGAAATCAACTGGCAGTCTTTGATCATGATGTGCTCGCAAGGGCCATATTCAGTGTTGCCCCTGGTATTTTTAATGGCAATGCAGTCGTCAGCGCATTCAATGTGGCAATCCCGGATCGTAACATTTTTACAATGATCAGGGTCGATGCCATCGCTGTTGGCGCATTCTAGACTGTTCGTGATATGGATTTTGGAGATATCTACGTCGGCGCAGCCTGCCAGGTGGAACGTCCAAAAAGGCGCTTTTCTAAGCGTAATCCCTGTAACGGTCACTTTCCTGCAGTTTTCAAAATAAATCAAAGTCGGCCTTGGAAGGCCATTGCCGGCGATATAGTATTGATTAACCCTTTTTGTCACGCTATCGGCATTGCCTTCGATAATACCTTCACCGGATATGGAAATGTTGTCCTGGTCGAAAGCATACAGCCATACAATGCCTGGCTTATGGGCTTTATTCTTCTCCTGTCTGGGATACTTCGGGTATTGAAGCTTGGAGGGTTTCACAAATCGATCAAATGATGTGCTGGCTTTTAATATCGATCCTTTTTCTAGATGAAGCTCTACATCCCTCTTTAATACAATTGAGCTGGAGAGATAGGTTTTCCCCTGGGATAGAATAACCTTGCCACCGCCAGAATGACTGCACGTATCAATTACCGCCTGTATGGCAGCACCGTCGTCTGTTTTTCCGTCTCCTTTGCTTCCAGATTCATCCACCCGGTATTCCATCTCGATCTCCTTTTCATGACGATCCCTGGCGATAGAAACCATTTCTCGGCGCTTGGAATGCACCTACTCTATTCTGAGGGTATGCAGCCCACCCTGTTTGGACATAATTACCACATGTTGGATCGTGCTTTCATTGCTCTCGACTGTATAAGAACAGACTGGTTCTGTTTTCACCTGCTTTCCTTGAAGTCCGTGCGGTAGGCAGACGATTGTTGGGGCAGAGATTGAGTTGTCACCACTCCATTCCATGCAAAATGCATCTTGTGACTGATCGGTTTTGAAGGATAAAAGGTCTCCCGCAACGGCTTTTGGATACACTCTCATCAATAGTTTTGTGGCTGCGGACTTGAGACTCTTTTTCCCCAGCCATTCCCAATAGGTAAAACTCCAGCCATACCGGTCAAAGGTCTCCAACAGGAAGGTACAATGCCTGGCCACATCAGCATAAGAGCCAAAGCCGCCCCATTCACCAACCAGCACCGGCGTG
>JAQTMA010000274.1 GCA_028714615.1 Anaerolineaceae bacterium
GCCGTAAAGCATCCACGGTTAACGGTTGGGCTTCAGTTTTCAATGCTCGCCCAAGCGCTGAAAGCAGGCGCTCAGCATTTGCCGGTGAGCGCAGCAGGTAGGCCGTCTCCATCAAGCTTACCAGCTCCGAAGCGGCGATCATCGCCACTTCTTCTTCACCCCGGCGATGAATCACAACTACTTCGCGGTTGTGTGTCACCTGATCCAGCAACTTCGCCAGCCCATCACGGGCCTGAGTATATGTGGTTTGAATCGTCATACTTATCTCCATTCTGTACAGGGTTACTGTACGATAAGAAGAGCGATTTGTCAAGGATTATCCAAAGTTATCAAAGCGGGATGGCTATCATTGCAGCATGGAACGAGTTGTATCCTTCGGCGAGTATCCGTTTCGACCGGCAACGCGGTAAAGCTGGACAAGCTCCTCTATGAGCTGGATGCAGGCATCCGCATCGAGCCCGGCAAATGCCTGATTAATGGGCCATAATACATCCGGTAGAATTCCACCACCTCACGAGGCGAGAAGGGGTATTCTATTTTTGCTATACTATCAGTATGATCAAGTATGGACAGTACTGCCCAGTCGCCCGTGCAGCAGATGCGAATTCTGTGCAGGCGCAAACGAAAAACCAAGCATAGGAGGGGGTTTATGGCAACAGAAAGGGCAAGTAGTACCCCGCTTCGCTTCGAGGACATCGATCTCATCGGTGTGTGCTTCGATGGTTCGGGACGCCAACGGGGTCAGGCAGGCGCTCCCGAGGCGTTGCGGAAGGCGGGCCTAATTGACGCCTTTCGGGGACGTGCAAAGCTCACACCCGATGTAGTCGTCTCCCCACCGAATCCAACCCGGGGAGACCTTGCGGGGTTCCTGAATGAACGCGCCCTCTTCGAAATGCTTGAGGAACTGTACGGTCGAATAACAGCGTCCGTCTCTGCGAAGCGTTTCCCCTTTGTCTACGGCGCCGATTGTGCAGTCCTACTCGCCACTGTGCCAGCACTCGCCGGTGTGCTCGGGAAGGCGGGATTGGTATTCATTGACGGCCACGAAGACGCAACACCCAGGGAGCTTTCCACCAGTGGTGAAGCTGCCAACATGGAGGTCGCCCTTCTGACCGGCTTCTCCAGAGCGTCATTGCCGGAGCCATTGCGACGCAGGTTGCCAGCGCTGGAGCCGGGAGCCATCGTCATGCTCGGCCAACGCGATGAATCCTATCGTGGAGAGATTGGGGCGCCTACCATTGCTGATCGGTTGCGTCTCCGCACCGTGATCGATGTCAAGAGGGATCCGGCTGGTGAAGGTCGGTTAGCCGTAGAGAGAGTCGCCTCAAAGGCTCCTGGGTGGTGGCTGCACATTGACTTGGACGTCCTCGACAGGAACGAGTTCAGCGCCTGCGGCGCCGCCAGGGACGACTCGATGCCAGCAGGGCTGACCTGGGCTGAACTTGGCAGCTTAGTCTCGTCGGCGTTGAGAACGGGCAGTTGCCGCGGCTGGAATGTAGGCGTGTACAACTCTGACCTCGATCTCGAAGGCCTGGCTGCTGTGCGTGTTGTTCAGTTCCTGGCCGAACTTGCCATTGGCTAGGGCAGCCGAAGACGATGAGTCAACCCGACTTCCGAAATCCTTTCCACAACTCGGCGATTGGCGTTCTGGTCTGTGGATGTCACACACGTGGCAATGCAACGACAATCTATGTCGGTGGACAGAATGCCGTGGATGCGTCTGGCAACATCGTCGGTAAGGGTGACCTCAGAACGCAAACGGAATGATCAGTTGGCAGGTGATCCAAGAATTTCTGAACGTGTCAACGCGACAATTCAGGATCCCCTTAAAACCAGAAGACGTGAAGATTTACTTACAAAAAGTTTTCCATCCACTTTGTCACGTTTTTCCGGATCTGGATTTGTATTGCCTGGCAGTAGATGTCTTTGAAAAGACAGGATATTCATTTTATGATTCGCTCATTGTCGCCGGAGCACTGCACGGTGGATGTGGGATTCTCTATTCAGAGGACTTACAACCTGGACGCCAGATGGATGATGTCGTTGTGGTGAACCCTTTTGTTTAATATGGATGGCTCTACCATAGCTTTGCGCTGGAGCGGTATCATTAATCGGTAGGCAGAACTGGAGGAGTCGTGGCGAAGATACCTGAGTACACAGGCCATAGGGATGCGCGCTTCGTGGCTGTCCACCGAGGCGGCCGTCTCGATGTGGCCACGCACCGCCTGCTCGCGGTCTGGGCCGCAGACTGCGCGGAGCACGTGCTTCCGCTGTTCACCGCGAAGTATCCGCAGGATGACCGGCCGGCCCGAGCGATTGAGACGGCGCGCGCGTGGTCTCGCGGTGAAGCCACCGTCAACGAAGCGCGCGAGGCGGCATTCGCAGCCCATGCTGCCGCAAGAGATTCGACTGATGCAGCCGCCCGCGAGGTTGCCCGCGCTTCGGGCCACGCGGTCGCAACTGCACACATGGCCGACCACGAACTGGGCGCCGCTGCATTCGCCATCAGGGCTGTGCGCCAGGCCTCTCCTGCGTCCGAGGCGATGGCGGCGGGCGAGCGCGAATGCCGGTGGCAGCGCGAGCAACTCCCGCAAGCCATTCGCGAGCTCGTGCTTTCAGACGAAGAGATGCGCAACAAGAAGTTGTTATCGATCTTCACCTGCTGATTCACATTCCTGCGCAGGTGCAGCGCGTGGGTCTACCCAAAAAGGGTTTCCAGCACGGGCCTTCGCCATGCTCTCTCGCGGGGAGCTTCGTCTTGTTTGGACGCGGCGATAAGCTCACTATATCTCTGAGGATCAACAAATGACTGAAATGAATCCCAAAGGTTATCACCGCATTTGATCGCCTCGGGATTCCTTACCTGATCGGCGGCTCGTTGGCTTCGGCCATATATGGAATTGTCAGGGCGACAATGGATGCCGATCTGGTGGCGGACATCAAGTCAGGGATTCTTCAATATTACAGGCAGATGAGTTTTGCTGGATGTATCCATCCCAGCCCAATATCCCATTTGGACTCGATACCCCGGGCTTGAAGAATCCTTGCTGACCGCCTGCCCCACGGTGACATTTACCTGATATCCGGGAGAGCTGGCTGGCCCACCGCTTCCACTTAGACGGTTAAACCAATCCATTTTGTACACAGAAGAAGAAACTGCGAAGGCGCTCGGCGCCAGCAAAAGCAGTAGCAGCAACACGCAGAATAGTGCTATGAACCGTTTCACAGGACACCTCCGGTTAATCGTGTTCCAGAGTCAGACGCACCCCGCCAATATCCACCCAACTGGTCCCGCTGTTAAAAGCCAGCTCAAAGGTCAGGTAAAGGACACCAGAACTGGAGGTCAGGATATTGTTTGAAGTAAGATCCCAGTGATGGGAACAACCTGAAGGGGTAACCGCATCATCGCAGCCATAAAAGGCGCTGTCAAAGAGGATTGTGGCGTAACAGGGGCTGGTCGAGCATACCCCCTTCTGCCGCCTGAATAAAGTCGCTGTGATGCCGTCAGATGCGGTATCGCTTAAAAAGTAAACGTCCAACCCGGTGACCGTGACGTTTTGCCCATAGAGCTGCCCAGGAATCGTGATGGGAAGCATCACATTCCTGGTGCCGGCCGCTGCTCCGCGGGTTACCTTTGCCCCGCCGATGGTGTCCATGTCGATGATCGTGTCATCTGACTGGCGATAAGGGCGCAGGCCGCTTCCACTGATCCACACGTAGGATGAAGCCGAACTCCGGATCACCCCCGTCCCTGCGGCCTGAATGGCCACCCCGGTGTTGCTTTCAGCCAGCAGGCCGGTTCCCCCCCCGGTATTGTTAGCGTAAACCCCAATCCCATCCGGCGACTTCGAAGCGCCTACGACGCCATAATTAGCGCCAGTGAGCGATGTTGCATATGCGCGCAAGCCGCGCCCGGTCGGTTCCGAATTCTCAATATGCAATACCGCTGCAGGGCCGCTGATCGCGCCAATGATCACACCTCCAGGACGCAAACCCCAGGCGTACGGAACCGCAAAGATCGGCTGGCGCGGTTCCATTTCACCATTGTTTTCTACCTCCATGCTCAGGTAGAGCTGTTGGCCTTGGATCGAATTCTGGCAATTTCCCCAAATCTCACTGCTGAACAACCCATTGGCAACCTTGACCAGATTCGTATCAAGGCATAATGCGGTTCCGCCGGTATAAGCGTCATAGAGGCGGAATGCAATCGTATAATCGCCATTCAGTGGATTTCCACTGGCATCTGTCAGCCTCCCTTGTACGGGGATGTAGTTTTGAACATTACCTACCGCCAAGGACTGGGATGCCACATCCTCTGTTGGGCCCGTGTCATCTGCGTACGCCAGGCCGCCAGTGATTACCAGCAGAATTGCGAGCGCCAGGATATTTGCAGCAAAAAACGATATTTTTTTCATCGCAAACCTCCTTCTGAAAAAAACATGAACCGAGACGGGACGTTTTTGGCAGAATAAAACTAACGGTACAACGGTACCTATAGGATGTACAGATGATGTGGGGATATTGAAACGCGGAAGGACTTGATTGTAATAAGATTATATAATCGTTTAGTTCGAAAATCAACTGGCTCAATTCTCGACCAGACGGATGATCAATGTCCCCTCTTGACACAACCATCACGAATCTATGCGTGACGATAATTGTCACATTATCAAGATCATAACCGATTGCGACATCGCAAGCAATCCGGTCGATATCTCTGGATTGCCGGCCTACACCGGGAGAGCGACAAGGCCTTCGACGATCTGTAGGATTTCTTCCCGGGTCATCCGTGAGGAAGATGCTTTGATTTCGTAATTCCGGCCTTGCTGTTGCCAGGTCACGACGTATTCTGCGCTACCGGAGGCGCTTTCGGAGGAAGGTTTGTTCAACTGTCCGTTCGTGCCATTCATGGTGATGGATTCGGTGGTATCCGGGCGGGGCGCATTCCCCCATGCGCCCTTGCCTATGTTAAGAATAAACACGATGTATTCGCGTTCATCCTGATCTTGCGCGGTATACGCAATGGTGTACATCCAGCCAAGTTGGTCATCTTTCCGCGCCTCGAGCAGCTCCGCTGGTCCGAAACGCGCCGGCAGGCTGGTGGGCATGAAAACGGATATATCTCCCGGGAGTGCCGCGCGGGCGGTCGCCCAGGCATCTGGAACTCCTGTCGGGGTGCCGGTGGCTGTATCGGGGCCTGCCATGAGTAGTGCATTGCAAGCAGCCCATAGCACCGAACCGCTTAGCAATACCAGCTACCGTCGGGCTCAACCAGCTCTTCCCCCGCATGACAGCTTGAATCGCCGCTACCAAGACCTGGGGATCTTCGTCCTTCACAAAATACCCAT
>JAQTMA010000275.1 GCA_028714615.1 Anaerolineaceae bacterium
GCGCCGGAATGCAGGGCAGCCTGGACCAGTGTGCGCAGCCCTGGTTCGGCAATGTGCAACTCGCCGTTTTTTAATGTGCTGACGATGTGGGCATTGACGTCAACGCCGATCACCTGAAGGCCATGGGTGGCGAGGGTACTGGCAGTGGGAAGGCCGATGTACCCCAACCCAAGGACGCATACTTTTTGAAAGTTCACAGTGACTCCTTTATACGGAATGCGGGTCGCGCAGGCTCCATTATCCCATAAACGCGGGAGTGTGTGCAGAGGTTCGCACTGAAATATTCCTCCTTGACATAGAACGAATGTTCGTGTATAAATAGTGTAACTTCTATTAGGAAGGTGATAAGGGAGAAAACCATGGCTAGAAAAAGAATGGGATTAGGCGACCGGCACAAGCGTATCCTGGATTATCTATCAGAATACCAGACCCGCTCAGGTTATCCACCCTCCATCCGGGAAATCGGCGAGAAGACGGGCATCAGCTCCACTTCAGTGGTCAATTACTACCTTGACCAACTGGAGCAAGCCGGGTACATCGAGCGCGAAAGTCACATTTCACGGGGCATCCGCGTGTTGAAAACCCTACCGGATAGCGAAGGTGTGGGAACCCGCCTGGTGCGCGCCGCCCAAACGGTGGCAGAGACGGTCAACGACATGCTGCGTATTCCGGTGATCGGGCGCATCGTCGCCGGCCTGCCGGCGCCTGTCCCCCCCTCGGATTTCAGCTATTACGACCCGGAGACCGGGATCGACATTGCCCGCAGCTTGCTGCCTGCGCGAGAAAAGGTCAGTGACCTGTTCGCCCTAGAGGTCCAGGGAGAATCGATGATCGACGCGATGGTCAATGATGGCGATATCGTCATCATGAAGAAAGTGGATGAAGCCCAGAACGGGGAGATGGTAGCCGTCTGGTTGCGCGACCGGGACGAAACGACCTTGAAGTACTTCTACCTGGAAGACGGGCACGTCCGTCTGCAGCCTGCCAACCCAACCATGCGCCCCATCATCATCGATGACCCGAGCATCGTTCAGGTGCAGGGCAAGGTGGTGATGGTCATCCGCAGGGTGGAGTCGATCGCCGTATAAGTTCAATCAACTGTGCGAGGGCATTTATCCCCCGCACAGTTTTCGATTTCATCCAACCAGCGCAGTAAGGAATGAATGTATTTGAGGCTGTTCGCACAGTTCTGGCTGTGAGGACATTTGAGGATAAGCCGCTACTTTTTCCGCCAAAAACGGTTGAGCTTAATCAATAAAAGAATCCCGAAACCATCCTCGGGATTCTTTTTGATCGCACGTTGCTCGATGCGAAACAGGGTCGGATCAGGCGACGTCGACGGCAGCGCCGGCGGTTTCCAGTTTTGCCTTGGCATCCTGCGCGGCCTGCTTGGAGACGCCCGTGAGGACTTTGGCGCCTGCGGTCTCGGCCATGGTCTTGGCTTCCACCAGGCCCAGGCTGGTCAACTGGCGGATGACTTTGATGGTCTCGATTTTCTTGGGACCGGCATCCTTCAGGACCACATCGAACTCCGTCTGTTCTTCGACGGGTTCAGCGGGAGCAGCCGCGCCACCAGCCGCGCCGCCAGCAGCGACTGCAACAGGAGCGGCGGCGGAAACGCCCCACTTCTCTTCAAGTTTCTTTACCAGATCGGCAGCCTCGAGCACGGATAGCGTGCTCAGTTCTGCAACTAATTTCTCGAGATCAGCCATTATCGTTTCTCCTAAAATCTAGCGTTTCGCCGAAGGGTTTTCAGCGAAATTGAGTGTGAAATTCAAGTGCAAACACAAACACTACGCCGCTGCTGCGGCTTCGGTGGTGTTTTCGGAATATGCCTTGATGACCGCGGCCAAAGAGCGGGCCGGCTCGGCCAATGTCCGAGCTAACTGGCTGGCGGGCGCCATCAAAACGCCCAAAAGTCGCGCCTGAAGCACGGGCAGGGGGGGCAATTCGGCCAGCGATTTGATTTCAGCCGGACTCATCACCTGAGCGCCCAGGTACCCGCCCTTGATCTTGAAGATCTCGGACTTTACCAGCGCATCACTTACGGCTTTTGCTAAAGCGGGCGGGTCGCGAAATGCGAAACTGACTGCTGTGCTGCCTTCCAGAAATTTCTCGGGCTGGTCCAGGCCAGCATTCTTCAGTGCCAGGCCGAGCAGGGTGTTCTTGACCACGTGCACTTCGGCGCCCGTATCGCGGACTTTATCGCGCAGGGTATCGACGTCTTTCATGGTCATACCCTTATACTCAAGCAAGATCATCGCCTGGCTCTGCTTCATCCACGTCTCGTACTGTTTCAGTATTTCGGTTTTGTGTTCTTTTGTAAAGGCCAATGCAGGTTTACCTCCTTTCGGATAGGATTTCGGAATTAAACAACAAGAGTCTTTGCCGGGTTCCGTAACCGGGCAAAGACTCTTGGTCTGCGAGCTAACACAGGGGCCAGCCGGTCCGTCTCCGGATCGATGGCCTGGGGAGTCTTCACCTCGGCTGGGGATTAAGCCCTTACGGGCGCCGGCTGTCTCGGGTGAGAACCTTTCGGTTGTTAAAGGGCGATTGCCAGCTCAAACCGGGCTCGCGGAGCGCCGTTTCGAGCCAATCAATCCAACTGTTCCATCGTCTGTGCCAGATTGGTATCTACCTTGATGCCAGGACCCATCGTAGCAGCGATAGTCATGCGGCGAATGTACGTTCCTTTGGCTGCCGATGGCCGAGCTTTGCGGATGGCTTCCATGAAAGCGCCCAGGTTCTGGTACAGCTTGTTGAGGTCGAAGGAGACCTTGCCGATGGGGACGTGGATATTGGCCGTTTTATCCAGGCGGAATTCAACACGACCAGCTTTCGCCTCGTTGATCACGCGGGGCAGATCTTCGGCGGGAACGACGGTGCCCGCCTTCGGGTTCGGCATCAACCCGCGGGGGCCTAACACCCGTCCCAGGCGACCGGCCTTGCCCATCATATCCGGCGTGGAGATGGCGACGTCAAAATCGGTCCATCCCCCTGCGATCTTCTGGATCCACTCGTCGCTGTCAGCCACGAAATCGGCGCCGGCTTCTTGCGCGCGCGCTGCGCCTTCGCCTTGAGCGAAGACCAGGACGCGCACGGTCTTTCCCAAGCCGTTCGGGAGAACCACGACGTCGCGAATCATCTGGTCCGCCTGGCGTGGATCCAAACCCATGCGCATGTGCACCTCAATCGTACCGTCGAACTGGGTGTAGGAAGTCTCTTTAGCCAGCTCCAGGGCTTTCTTGGGGTCGTACGCCTGGTCTACATCTATCTTGGCCTGTGCGGCCATATACTTCTTACCGTGTTTTGCCATAAATACTCCTTGTGGTGCAAGCGGGCAGAGGCTGCCCTCCCACGGGTTAGTCGACGACGGTCAGGCCCATGTTACGGGCAGTACCCTCGATCTGGCGCATGGCGCTCTCGATATCGTTCGCGTTCATGTCTTTGTACTTCTGCTCTGCGATCTCGCGCACCTGGGCCCGGCTGACTTTGCCCACTTTATTGCGGTTGGGTTGGTCAGAACCTTTTTCGACCCCGGCAGCCTTGCGCAACAAGACCGACGCCGGAGACGACTTCAGCACAAATGTGAAGGAGCCGTCGGTGTACACGCTGATCTCGGCGGGAATAATGTCGCCCGTTCGGTTCGACGTGCGGGCGTTATATTCCTTGCAGAAGGCCATGATGTTCAGGCCGTGCCCGGCCAGAGCAGGGCCAATTGGCGGAGCGGGATTGGCCTTTCCAGCCGTGATCTGCAAGCGTACGATGGTTTTTAACTTTTTTGCCACTGTCCTATCTCCTTTGTGGTGATAACGGGTGATTCTTGGGGAGCACCCTCCCACGAAATCAGGCAGCCGGGTGGGCGGCCTGCTTCATACAATAATTATGCTCTTTCGACCTGCAAGAAATCCAACTCGACGGGCGTCTCCCGGCCGAAGAAATTCACCATGACCCGCACTTTGGAGCGCTCCATGTCGATCTCCGCCACCGTGCCGCGGAAGTCGTTGAAAGGGCCATCCACGATGCGCACCCTTTCACCGGTTTTGAAGGTGACCTTGATCGTCGGCGCTTCCGCTTCCATACGCTTGAGGATCTGCTGCACTTCCTCCGGTCGCAGGGCGGTAGGGCTGTTGCCCATACCCACGAAACCGGTCACACCCGGCGTGTTACGCACCACGTACCAGGATTCCTCGGACAGGATCATGTTCACCAGGACGTACCCGGGGAACACGTGGCGCTCGACCGTGCGGCGCTTGCCATCCTTGACCTCGATCTCTTCCTGAGTAGGGATGACCACGTCGAAGATCTTGTCTTTCATCCCCATGGTGTCGATGCGTTGCTCGAGGTTGTGGCGCACCTTGTTCTCGTACCCTGAATAACAATGCACTACGTACCAGGCGCGCTGGTCGTTGGTGGTTTCCAGAAATTCCTCGGAAGGAGCTCCGGATGAATGGGAGGGGCCCGATTTATGCGACGCGTCCAGACCTTCCGGCACAGCCGTTTGCTGCCTGGCCGGAGACTCCGGATTCACTTCTTCCTCTGGTCGGTTGTTCTCATGCGCGTCCATAAACGTCCCTTCCCTCTTTTCTACGAGCGTGGGTGGGCTACTTTAAACCACTAACAGCTTGGTCACAATTAATGAAAAGCCATAATCGAGCAAGCCCAGGAGCAAAGCCATGGCTGCCAGGGTAATCAGCACGATCTTGGTCAAGTGCAATGCCTCTTGGGTAGTTGGCCATGTTACCTTGCGCAGTTCACCTATTGTCTCACGCGTGTAGCGTTGGATTGCATTCGGCGCGTGCCTTTTTTCGGTTCTCTCTGCCATCGTTTACTCCTTGACTTACGGCTAAAACGCCGCCTCTCGTGGACGGCGTTGCCTTTCACCAGGCAGGCCAGGCAGGAATTGAACCCACAACCTTCCGTTTTGGAGACGGACGCTCTGCCAAATTGAGCTACTGGCCTGTGTGGCTGGCCATCCTGCCAGCCTGGACGTATCCAGTTTACTTCGTTTCCCGGTGCGGAGTGTGCTTGCGGCAGCGGGGGCAGTATTTATCCAGCTCCATGCGGCCGGGATCGTTGCGGCGGTTTTTCTCCGTCGTGTAATTCCGTTCTTTGCACTCAGTGCACGCCAGTGTGATCACTGGGCGGACATCTTTCTTTTTCGAAGCCATACCGTTTCACCTGCGCAGCCCAAAGCCTGGGCTGCTGCTCCTTTAGTCCAGAATCTTGGTAATCACGCCGGCGCCCACGGTGAGCCCGCCTTCGCGAATTGCAAACTTGGAGCCCTGTTCCAGCGCCACCGGCACGATCAGCTCCACTTCCAGGTTGACGTTATCGCCGG
>JAQTMA010000276.1 GCA_028714615.1 Anaerolineaceae bacterium
TGGTGGTGGGCATCGACGACGCTGCCGAATCCGATCGCACTATCGATATGCTCATGGGTGAAGCCGTGCCTCCCCGGACGAAGTTCATCCAGACCCACGCGAAAGATGTCCGCAATTTGGACGTGTAAGAGTAGGCTGTCGTAAAGCTTTAGAATCCGTAAGCAATAATTGGCAAAACCTACTAAAAAGACCTCGCAGTTGGCGATCAACCTGCGAGGTCTTGTAGAAATGCAAGAATTGAGTACTAAAATCCTTTCCGGAAAGCAGCATGGTAGCCAAATACTTCTTCATGATGCTCCCTCTCTAGGGCATTCACGAATTCTTTTTCAGCACTTTCCTTTCCGATCTTTCCAATTTCACGGATTCCTGCATCCGGATGTTGACTTAGTAGTTCAAATCTGCTTACCCACTCTTGCCTTACTTTAGATTCATGACCTACCCAAGATATACATTTATATGTGTAGCCGTAAACGGCTTGAGCAATCGCCTTCGGGGAGATTCCATGTTTTATTGCCAATCTTGCTTTTTCAATCCATCCTTCCTCTTCACACCAAACCAATGGCACAAGATGAAATAGACCCAATCGGTCGTTCTGTAACAGACTTTGATAGAGAATGAGATCACTGCCGATCAAATATTCAATTAATTGTCCATATTCCCAAAATGAAGGAATGATATCTAGAAGCCGTAGTTTTGCTTCCTGATCCACTGCAGAAACGGCGGCTTTAACAGAGACACCAGATTCGAAAAGGTCAATATCCTTTTCTTGAAGAAATTTCACCAACCATTCATAAGCCAATCCCGGATCCTTTGGTAAAATTGGGTAGATCATTTGATGATCCCTTGAGTGAATGATCGCCTTCCTCCAATCATCAATAATTGATTCACTTATCCCAATACCGTTCTTATTTGACATCCATATACCAATCGCCGCGGCACTAGCAACCCTTGGATCTGGATGTCGGAGCAATTTTTGGATAATCCTTTCTGGAATTTCATTCCGAAGACAAAGTAACCGAATTAGATGTTCATATCCTGATAGATGCTCAAATACAGCTTCAACAAGTTGATCATTGGAGAATGGATTTTGGAGAGCAATGGATATTCCCATCCCTGAATATTCTGGAGTCTTAAGGCTTTCGATAATTAGATCTTGCCATTCCCGCTCATTCAATCTCGCTGACTTTTGCAAAAAAGGAGTAACCAAATCTGCTCGGCAGCGTGCAGCCATCAATTCTTTCACCCATAGCCCAGGAGAAGACATTTGCTGGGATAATTCAAAACAGAATTGTGGTGTCAAACGTGGCCAATTAATGTCAAATGTTTGGGCTTCATTCTCATATTGAACTATCATAGAAATAATACTATTGTGGTCTGCTTGGATCCACTTGGCAACAAGTTTTTTGATTTTCCGTAATTGTATCTCTTCCTCTTTTTGCCAATCAGTTCGGCTTTCCATGGGATATAACGTCCCAAATATTGGATCCGTTTGGATTTTTATATCGAGTTTTGCCAACTTAGCAATTGATTTAGCCCAATGAAGCAAGCCTTTATTGTTTGGTTGCATTGAGGCCAAGTCATGAATGATCTGGGATGCAAATCCTTTCATCTGAACTCGCGTTTGTGGGGATATTTTTAAATTGTGCAATTTTGGGAATGCCCAAGAGCTTGCCAATTCCTGTAAAGGCTTCCATTCAATATTGACAATATATCTCAATGTTAGAAAAACATCTGGCCATTGATCCCAGAGATACTGCATCTCTCCCTGTTGGAGATAGGCTTGGCGGATCGTAATAGTGTTTCCAGAACCGGGGTCGGGCGTAAAGCTCTCGCAAGTCGGATTAAAGGCAATTCGCAAAGCTATCAAACTAGGACGTGCATCTTTTTCTTTCCTCAACCAATTAAGCGATTCCTGGATTAATAACCTCCTTCGGATGATTACATCTTCACTTCCAGGCCATGCGTCCTTTATCCAATCTTCGATTGTTCGAAGGGGATGATCTGGAGTTGAATGGAGTTGGCGGAGATCATCAATAGACTCTCGGAATAGCATCGGAATTACTTTTTCTGGAGCATTCATTAACGCAGGTCGAGCTAGTGGAACCGTAAATTCTGGATGGTTATCGATGACCCATGCAGCTTCTTTTTCTCCAGAAGATGCATATGCTTCCCAGGTCTCCAATGAATTGGCTTGATCTATTAATGAGATTATCTCGGATAAGGGAATTTTTGCGCCAAGATGATACGCACCAACTACACTCCTGGCAGATTGATTGATATTCGGGCTACGTTCAATAAAGGGTTGAATTGGAAGCGAATATGCTCCATGGAAAAAAACATCTCTGATCAGTGCATACCGCAACGTGGAAGGATGGACAGATAGATTTTTATCAAGAGTCTCCCATAAAATGCCGCCCGAGCCAAGTTCAACGATAATTCTATGGATATCCACAACAGGAATCTGGAGAATTTCAGCGATAGACGATGAATCCATTCCGGCATCACCGCCCACTGAAAAAGCGGCCAAGATATCTATTGCTCTGCTGCCAAGCCTATTCTCGAAGTATCTTCTGACCGAATTACTTAATGCTTCACCAAGAACCACTTCTTTTACTCCACCCGCCAAACAAAGATTAGATAATACTGCGGCCAAGCCTGGCCTGCCCTCAGCTTGGTTTACGATTTCGTGAACTAATTGTGCAGATCCGCCTAATCCTGCATCATTAATTACTTCAACTATTTGGGGGCGAGTTAGAAGAGCAAGATCATAGATGGCTATATCTGCGATATGCAATGATGTTTTTACGTGGGCTTTGTCACCTACCCAGCAACTCGCCAAAATTGAATATTCTGCGTGAAGCTCCTGTCGAATTTGTATTAGGTTCACAAGAAGGTCTGGATGGATCTGTGCATCGTCAACGATTAAGACTGAGGGTTCTTGTGATCGAATCCCATTGGCAATCTCTTCACAGTTTTCATCGACAACGAATAAGCCATTCCCTTCTTTCGCGAAACGATGCAAGAGAAAAGATTTTCCTGACCCGGGCTGACCAGCTAGCAAACGATCACCCTTTGTCTCACAAAGCCATCGAAGATCATCTTCGCGACCGATTAGGGACATATTCATTATCGGTCGATCTGTCTTAGGGAAAATCGACAGAGCCAGCGGTTTTCCTGTAAGATTTAGCAGCTCTTTACACCACTCAGGCCGATGATACAGGCGGTTTGAAATATCCTCACGCGGATGAACATTGACCAACCAAAATCCCATTTCTTCAGCACGTTCATAAAGGTTCTGTATCTTTGTTGGTGATAGTTTTTGCGAGGTTGCTAGTACGACCTTTCGCCTTTTACGACCAGATTCAAGGTAAGATGTTAGACTTTTGGTTAGATTACCAATAACATTCTTTTGAGTCGTTGCTACTAATGAGAACGGCTCTCCTTCCCCGTCAGGAATTGCGCCATCCATCCCCGAATCTTTACCCCCTGGAATTGGGGCAAGTCCGGGATAGACTTCATTCAGGATATCCGCGACACATCTTTCGAACTCATCTGGGTCAATGGTTTTACCTAGACGCTCGATAATTTGTTGATAGAAAGGGTCGCGATTCATAGACTAATCCAAATCCTCGGACAAAAGATGCAAAGTAGGCTCATGGGTAATTTGATCTAAATTGACGTTATCAAGTTGAATTCGATGGTCATAATGGAAATTACATTCGATTATCAGCGGATTTACAATAAAGGCAAATGAATTTGACATAATCTCACGAGATGCAATAATTTAGAAAAATAATTCGAAGCAATATTTTCGTTTAACTAGTCTTCCTCCTACCCAAACAACCCTCAAACAAAAATCCTCAAAGCTAATAAACCATAGCATTCTTTATAAATATTGACTTATTATATGATTGTCTCAAGCAGAGCTTCACTCGGATATTTCTACCGGAAGGCCTTCCATCGCCATGATTTTCAAAGCGTTGGTTGTTGGGCTTGGCCCCTCTCGCAGGCGGTAATCGTATACCATCCGCTCGCCGCTGATTTCTTCCCGGAAATGATAATTGAAGACATTGCTTTCCAAATTTGATAGCTGAACAAGATCAAGATCATGGGTTGAAACCACGCCAACGCCTTGGCTATGGCTGAGGGCGTGAATGTATGCCTGACTGCCAATACGCCGTTCTCGGTTATTGGTTCCGCGGTAAATTTCATCAATTAAGAAGAACAGAGGGTACTGAGAACTCGAATCCAATTCGACCAAGAGCTGCTTTAAGCGACGGACTTCGGCATAGAAATATGAAATGCCGTCGGCGAGCGAATCGCTCACCTGAATACAGGTAAACAGGCGGAACAAGCGTGTACTCAGCTCGGCTGCCGCAACCGGACCCCCGGCGTTAACAAGGCACAGGTTGATACCGATAGTCCTCAGGAAGGTGCTTTTTCCTGCCATATTCGAGCCGGTAACTATGGCAACCGTCTCCAGTTTTTGGATCGAATAATCATTACTAACCCTTTTATTTTCGGGGATCAGGGGATGACCCAAACCCTGGGCTATGAAGATTTCTTGCCCAGGATCGACTTCATTGGTGAGCATTTGGGGGAAGGCATATCCGGGATTCAACCAGGAGTAATTGGCTAACGAGCAAAGCGCCTCGATCTCATACCAGGTATCGAGCCATTTCTTCAAAGAGTCGTGTAAGTCATGTTTATATCCGTTCAAGATGGAAGCAAAGATCAAGTTCCATGGGACAACCGCATTGATGATCAAGGCCAGAAAAGGGTTGTTTCCCAAACTTGCAGCAATTGTGACCCACACAAGCTTTCGCAAAAACTTCGATGGCCGTTTTGCCGGCCGGATAAATGGCTCGCACAGTTGGGCAAGATGCTTTGTGTTTGTGTACGAAGCATTTTCCAGGAAAACCAGGACCGACCTGAATTGGTTCAGAGATTTTCCGAGCGAGTAGGTATCAGCGAACAAACCTCGAACCTGGCTGAATTTCGCCATGTAGATGAACCCGTATAATCCAAGTCCACCGACGCAATAGGCCGGTAAGATTCCAAGCATATTTAGGGTGAACAACACAATATTGGCTGCTGCCAGGATCGATAATAGTCCCAGTGTTGGCAAGAAGGAGCGCGGCGAGACACTCTCCCCGAGCCATCGTAACAGCTTATCCCCATCCCACTGGCCTTTTGTCTCTTCCTGAATCAGCATGCCGGTCGATGCCAGGCGATTGCGAAAACCGGTCAGCGGTATCAATTCCTGCAAA
>JAQTMA010000277.1 GCA_028714615.1 Anaerolineaceae bacterium
TGAGGAAGAACAGCAGGATGGCGCTGACAGCCCCGCTGAGGAATTTGATGGTAAAGGATCGGTGCATGGTGACAATTGTACCATCGTCGGATCAGGCTCTCGCGCCAGGCGCCCGGAGGGTGGTCAGAATCAAACCAGGAAGTCCATCCTGGCTGTGATTCCTGACCGGAGGGATAAACGGATTTCTCAAGAAAGTGCTACAATCCATAAATCACTCAATCCTTCATTTGATAGTATCTCCAAATCGCATCATAAGGGGCAAACAGGCCTTGCCTGGTTTGAACATTGAAGCATGGCGACAATCCAGGGAGGACGGGCAGCATGGAAGAAAAATCAGGCGCACAGATCAGCCGGAGGGCATTTTTTCAGTCCATCATTATTCTGATTATTTTGATGATTTCAGCAGGAATCCTAACGCGGGTCGTACCATCCGGAAGTTACACCCGCTTGGTGCAAGGTGGGCGTGAAAGCATCGATCCAACCTCGTACCGGTTGACCGCCCCGCCCGATTACCCCATCTGGCGCTGGGCGACTGCTCCCTTGGAAGTGCTGGCCGGCCCCGATGGATTGACGATCAGCGTCATTATTATCTTCTTGTTGATGGTTGGGACTTCGTTTGCGGTGCTTGACAAAAGTGGGATTCTCAAATATGCACTCGGACGGCTGGTAAATCGCTTTGGCGGCCGTAAGTACGTGCTCCTCTTACTGGTTACTTTTTTCTTTATGTTGATCGGAGGTTTCTTCGGCATATTCGAGGAGGTTGTCCCGTTGGTACCCATCATGATTGCCCTGGCGTATGCCATGGGATGGGATTCCCTGGTTGGCCTGGGGATGAGCATCCTGGCAACCAATATGGGTTTCTCCGCTGCCGTGACCAACCCGTTTACCATCGGGGTAGCGCAGAAGATTGCCGGATTGCCGCTGTTCTCGGGGTTCTGGTTGCGCATCCTCATCTTCATGGTGATCTACGCCGTCCTGGCAATTTTCCTGGTGCTCTACGCCAGAAAGATCGAGCGGAATCCGGAGACATCCGATGTTTATCAAGCGGATCAAACCAACCGCCGCAAATACAAAGCGGTCCAGTTCGATCCGGCTGAGGGCGCGACCCTGAAAATGCGTCCGGTGCTGGTCTGGTTAGTGATCTTCCTGGGGCTAATCGTAGCTGTCTTGATTGCAGGCCCACTGGTTTCGGCCATTTCTGAGTATTCACTCCCGCTGGTTGGGATTCTCTTCCTGGCGGCCGGGCTCGGGGCTGGCTTTCTATCAGGAGTCGGACGTGGCAGAGTTCTGAAAGCCGGGGTGGAGGGGTTGACGGGAATTGCCCCGGCAATCCCCATGATTCTGATGGCATCCAGCATTAAGTTCATCGTGGTGCAAGGCGGAATCATGGATACTATCCTGCATAGCGCCTCGGGGGTGATTTCGCAGGCCAGCTCCTTTGCCTCCGCCGTGATTATTTACTTTCTGGCGCTGTTCATTGAGCTGTTTGTGGCATCCGGGTCAGCGAAGGCGTTTTTGATGATACCGATCCTGCTGCCGATTGCCGATTTAGTGGGAGTGACCCGCCAGGTGGCTGTCACAGCTTACTGTTTCGGCGATGGCTTTTCCAACCTTGCTTACCCCACCAACCCGGTTTTGCTGATTTGCCTGGGACTGACCGTGGTCAGTTACCCGCGTTGGTTGAAATGGACCGCCAAACTCTGGTTCTGGGTGCTGTTGGTGACCATCGCCTTTCTGGGCATCGGTGTGGCGATCCACTTTGGACCCTTCTGAAATGACGCCCGATGCATGGGGTTGAAAGGAATTTGGGATAGGCATCCTTCGCAAAATTCGCGGATGGTACTTTGATTTGTTATAATCAACCCTATGAACTATCACATTTGGACTGAAGGCTGCCAGATGAACGTGGCCGATTCGCAGAGAGTGGCTTCGGCGCTCGAGCGCCTGGGATACCACGCTACCACGCGCCCCGAAACAGCCGACGTCATCGTTTTGAATACTTGCGTGGTGCGCCAGAGCGCCGAGGATAAAGCTTATGGCCGCCTGACTTCCCTACGTCCTCTGAAAGAACGCCGTCCGGACCTGGTGATCAACCTGATGGGCTGCCTGGTAGGCATCAAACCCAACCCCAAGCTGCAAAAGCGCTTCCCCTACGTAGATGTCTTTTCGCCGCCCTCTGACCCGGGACCGCTGTTGGCCTTCCTGACCCAATCCGAGACGCGCGACCTGGAGCAAGCCGCCACCGCGGAACGCTTCAATCTGATGGACCGTGTCTCCACCGAATCGCCTGCACGGGTGATCCCGGAGGAGGAGCAGGGACGCCTGGTTTCGGCGCACATCCCCATTGTTTACGGCTGCTCGCACGCCTGCACTTTCTGCATAATTCCTTTCCGGCGCGGGATCGAACGCAGCCGGTCGTTATCCGAAATCCTGGACGAGGCGCGTGCACTGGCTGACCAAGGCGTACGCGAGATCACACTGCTCGGGCAGATCGTCGACCGCTACGGCAGGGACGTGCCCGATGGACCTAACCTGGCCGGCTTGCTGCGCCTGCTTCACGAGGTGAACGGTATCGAACGCATCCGTTTCCTGACCTCGCATCCCAACTGGATGACGGATGAGCTGCTTGATACCGTAGCCGAGCTGCCCAAGATCTGCCCGCACATCGAAGTTCCGGTGCAAGCCGGAGACGACGAAGTGCTGGCCAACATGAAGCGCGGCTACACGGCCGAGGATTACCGCCGCCTGGTGGAAAAGGTGCGGGCGCGCATCCCAGGCGTTTCCATCGCCACAGATATCATCGTGGGTTTTCCTGGAGAAACCGAGGAGCAGTTCCAGCACACCCACAACCTGCTCGGCGAGCTAAAGCTGGATGTAGCTCACCTGGCGCGCTACTCGTCCCGTCCAGGGACGGTCGCCACCCGGCGCATGCAAGATGACGTACCGGAAGAAGAGAAATGGCGTCGATTCCGCGATCTGGAAGACCTGCAGGAGGGAATTGCCGCCGGTATCCATGCCCGGCTGCTTGGCGAGGTCACCCCGGTGTTGTTCGAGGAGCGCGTACGCGGGCGCTGGCGTGGACGGACGCCGACCAACAAATTGGTGTTCGCGGAATCCGCACAAGAGCTGCGGGGGCAGATCCTGCCAGTGCAAATCACCTGGACCGGTGCGTGGTCCATGCAGGGCACGCTCCAGGCATAAAGAAAATATCATTTTCCGGGCAGGTCATCGCTCCGGCAGGCAATCAGTACGGACATAGTTCAGGGAGGGATGATGATACGGATACTCATTTCAGCCGATATGGAGGGGGTTTCGGGAGTGGTCAATTGTGACCAGGTGACTCCTGGACACACTGAATACGAGCGCTTCCGGCGCATCATGACCGGGGACGTGAACGCGGCCATCAAAGGTTCGATCCAGACCGGAGCCGACGATGTGGTGGTCACGGATGGGCACGATGCCGGCGCCAATTTGCTTTTGGAAGAACTGGACCCCCGCGCCCGGCTGAATTGCGGTCATCCATCTCCCCTTGGCATGGTCCAGGGTGCCGATGCAGGGGTGACCGTGGCAATGTTCGTCGGGTACCACGCCCGCGCTGGGTCGCTTAACGCTGTTTTGGACCACACCTGGGCAGGCAAGGTCAACAACCTGTGGCTCAATGGCCGGGTCACCGGGGAGATTGGCTTGAACGCTGCCCTGTGCGGATCCTTCGATGTGCCAGTGATAATGGTCTCTGGCGACCAGACAGCCACGGCGGAGGCGGCTGACCTGATTCCTGGGGTCGAGCTGGCGGTGGTCAAGCAAGCCCGCGGGCGGACTGCAGCGGAATGCTTACCGATCGAGACATCTCAGCAGAAGATTCGGGAGGCGGCGGCGCGGGCGATCAGCCGGCTGCGCTCCGACATGGCCCCTGGACCGTATAAACTGCAACCACCCATTATGGTCACGATCGAATTCCAGACTGCACGGATGGTGGACCAGATGATTGTTCTCCCCGGTTGCGACCGGTTGGATGCGCGTCGCGTGCAATATACCGCAGATGATATGCTGGGGGCGTACAAATTCGTCCAGGCCGCAACGCAGTTGGCGGGGTAAGGCTTTAACACAGAGTACACAGAGTTAAAACAAGAGGACACAGAGTTTTCTAACAAAATACTCTGTGTCCTCTTGTTTTAACTCTGTGTACTCTGTGTTAAAGCCCTTGTTCCTTCCCGTAGTCACACAATTCCAACACAGGGCAGCGCCCACACTCCGGTTTATGGGGATGGCAGATTTCCCGCCCCAGCCGGATCAGGTTGAGGTGGGCAGCGTAGTATGCCTGAGTTGGAAATTGCTGTTCGAGGAAGGCATGCGCCTGCTCAACGTTCATGCTGGCCGGACGCAATCCGATCCGCCCGGTCACGCGATAAATGTGGGTATCCACCGGGAAGGCGGGCATACCCAGGGAAAATTGCAACACGATGGCGGCGGTTTTCGGACCGACTCCCTTGAAGTGGGTCAACCAGACCTGCGCTTCGTCGCGAGACATATGTCGCAGGAAGCTCACATCCAATGAACCGCGTTCCTGGCTGATCTCGCGCAACACGGCCTGGATACGGGGTCCCTTCTGGTTGGCCAATCCGGCGGTGCGGATGGCCTCGATAACCGCCCCGGGTTCAGCGTCGCGCACGGTTTCCCAGGTGGGGAAGCGGGCGCGCAAGGAACGGAAGGCTGCGTCGCGGTTGCGGTCGTTGGTGTTCTGCGAGAGGATGGTAGAGACCAGCTCGTCCAACGGGGGCATGGGGTCGCTCCACACCGGTTCGCCGTAATGCTCGATCAGGCGGGTGTGAACGGATAGGGCGCGTAGACGTAAAGGATTAATAATTTTGGACACGGATTTCACGGATCATAAGGATAAAAACGGATTTTAAGAACAGAAGATAGTTAAGAACTAATGGTTGGAAGGTATCCATGCAACGAATCCCTTCCGGTCGTTATCAAAAACCTTGCGAATGTGTTCGGCTTTTTGGCCGAAATTCAGTAGAAGGCCAACTTCGATGGGCGTGGCCTTGAGGTAATTGATTAATTGGGAGACATGATCATTTACCAATTGTCGAACTGCCTTAAGCTCTACAATGACCACATTCTCTACAATAATATCCGCAAAATACTCACCTACCAGAAGGCAATCATAATAAACAGAGATTGGCTTTTGCTGCTCAACTAGCAGGCCTTGTTTGCGCAGCTCAATCGCCAGGGCATTCTCGTAGACTTTTTCAGCAAACC
>JAQTMA010000278.1 GCA_028714615.1 Anaerolineaceae bacterium
TCGGCCTCACCCTCTCCACCTTCTTCGGCTCGCTGCAGTACCACAAGGCTGGCACCGTCATCCTCTTTATCGTCGTCGTGGTCGCCCTCATGGATTTCACCAGCGCCAGACTACGGCAGCAGTTGGTTTAATCCATCCTCCATCCGAGGGATGCCGCAAGGACAGCCGATCATCGCAAAGCGATCGGCAAGAAGATAGTTCCCAATTCCGGGGCAGGACTCATGGCGAGAGGTAGAGCAGGATCCCCGAACAGTTCGTACGTATCAATCAACGCGCGGTTCGAGCTCGAGTTGGCATACAGGAAATACTTGGCCTGATTCGTAGCCCATCCCAGGCTGCCGGTGTGATCCCGGTAAATCGCCTGAAAAATTCCACGATCCAATAGTTCGTGGCCGGTAGACAATCCCAAGCCGGTAGGTGACCAGGTGGCGACTGCGCCGGCGCCGTTGGGAGCACGCACTATGCTTTCATCTAAAGACGAGGCATCTGTCGTTGGGGAAGAAGGGTGGATGTAATACCCGGTCAGGCAGGTCATTGGGATAATAATCGGCAGATTCTGTTCGTTTGCTAAAAGAGGTATATCCGTCTTCTGAAAGAGTTGATCCGTTGACCAGAAGGTGGTACTTGCATGGCCATTGTAGTGAATAATTCCTCGCCCCTGGTTCAACCCATCGAGGATGGCCTGGCGAGTAGCTCCGAGATCCGTATGGGTCACCTGGTCATACACCCTATCCACATGGCTGTTCCACGGATTCAAATAGCCGTCGATGATGGCATCCGAAAGAGCCGCGAAATCTCCAGCGCTGGGGTCGAGCTTGTCTGCCACGAACATGACTTTGCGCGACCAATCCCCCGTCGCATGTTGGTCGTAGGATAATATCTTCGCAATCACGTTGCTGGCTTCGCTCGCAGTTTTGACGGGTAACCGCCCGAGCGCCATGTCTGGCAGAATGTCGTCCCCGCTTACCGTTACATATCGATTGTCTGCTGCGGTTTCGCCCATCCAGGGGTCTACGTCAGCGAGAAATGGTGGAATGAAATTCGGCTCATCCCGTTTGGTGAAGTTCAGGAAATCGTAATTGCCGTCTCCAACCAGAAGGACGTAGGCTGGAGCCGGACTCTCCCAATACTGGTACGCATAAGCCAGGAAATCGTGGATAGCCTGGGGGTCAAAGAGGCCATCACGAAATTCGTCGTACACATCCATGACGTTGACCACTTTAACCCGGAATCCTTGGGCTGTACGATAATCCGCCAGCGGCTGGACCGCTTCCAAAAAATCGGGGTGGGTAAGGATGATGCTATCCGCTCCGTTTTGGGTCGAATGTAGATCAGCGGGATGAGAAAGTACGGCGCTGGCTGGGCCGGGGATGTTCGCCAGGGAGGATGCCAGGTATTGGCTTCTGGCAGAGATGTGTTGTTGAAATTGGAGGGAATACTGGTCTCCGACAGGGGTAAATGTTAAATTGTTGATGTTCACGGGGTGGATAGGGTCAGTAATATCCCACACCAATGAATCTTTCGTCAGCAAACCACGAAGCTCGTACTGCCACGTTCCGGGGTTGTCGCCTGAGAAGTAGGTCACAGAGCCATCAACCGAATAGTCTTTGGCATACTCGATTTCGAACCAGTTGACCAGGACGGTCTCCTGGGTGATCCCCTCGGTTAGTGGGCATTCCACCAGGATGCTATTCTGACCTTCGATCAAGTAGGATTGGGGGAAATTCACAAGAAAGGTGAATTCCTCCTGGGCAGGCCAGGTATTTTCCGCAATCAGATGGCCATTGATGGAGACGTGCACATGATGCATGGGGTTGGCGGAGTATCCCTTAAACAACCCTCTCATCTTCGCTGTGGCTGGCTGGTTTGACACGCGGGTCAGGTCAACCGGATAGGTCCGGGATGACTTCCCAGGTTGATAAACCGTATTCCAATACCACCGATCCTGGTTTACCCCACTCGGATAACCTGACAAATATATTGTATTCTCTTCGAAATGAACCAGGCTCTGAAACGCAGATGGGGTATCCCCTGATCCCAGCCTACCATCCGCGGTGGTGATCCGCAAACCATTGGCGCCACCCCAGGTCAGCCAATACACATTAGAAGTAATGTAACGCGAACCGTTCTTTTGTCCATAGAATATCAGATAATCGCCAGGGAGAAATTCATGTACGTTTTCACTTTTGACGTAAATAGCGATCTCGTTACCCTGGCTCGTCAGGCGCAAGGTTTGTGGGTCAATCCTGTCTACCGGGGCGCCCGCAGATTGCAGATCGGAATAGGTAATTCGCACCAGCCCATCCTGGATTACCTCAAGCTTTATTTCATGGGCTGCCTTCGGCTGGGCAGTAGCGATCGTCACCGCTTTGGTGCGCCAGCGGCGGGCATCATCGTAATTGATCACCTGACTTTGGAGGATTGCTTCGTACATCCCTTCGTCGATTGGTTGAGACTGAGCAAACGTCGCTATCGGTGAAGAAAATTGCACCCGCACATGTAGCTTGGTATAGTAGCGAAGTTTCCGCGTGACGGGATTATACCGAAAAGGTTTCAGCAGCACCTGGGCTACTTGCTGGCTGCGGATCAAGCCAGTGGTACCAAGCTCTGCCAGTGGGCCAGGGGGATAGAACTGGTTCTGTTGGTAGGCGCCAAGGTCCGCTTTTAGAATTTCTCCCTGGCTACCGATCTCACCGGTCGCCGAGCTATTCACCTTCAGTGTGGCGGACGGGCATATATCGAGGTCTTCGATCTCCTGAGGGGGACTTGATTCTATGATCGTCACCAACGTCTCTGAATCCGGTGGTTGCCCTACCAGGACCCCTTTGACCGGCAGAGCTGGCTCCCCTGCCTTACCGCTCAATCCCCAGCCAGGTATGCGCACCTGGTGGCAATCCCTATCGCTGGTTCGAATAAGCTTGACCTGAAACTCAGGAAGATTGAGTTCGAGGGTTACACCCTGGGGGTCGGAAGATTGCAAGCGGACGTCAGTTCCTCCTGGCGAAGAAGAGGGGAGCTGGCTGGATGGTACGCCGAACAATAGAACCAGGGTGAAGGTGAAATTAACCCAACGGGCAGCAGACCGGTTGATCAATGCAGCCTTCCTCAATCCTCCCGAGAACATTTCAGGAATCAATCAAACCATCTTCCGCAGCCGCCTGAAGATCACCAGGAGAATCCTGCGTAACGGCGCCATGAACAGCCATACCCTGACCAATAGTACCGTTCCGGTGTTGTTGATCGCAATGGGTTGGTTATCTCGTAATATCCTGTGGGCGCGCCCGACAATGTCGGAACTTGAAACAATACCATCCGGGCGGACCAATGCATCCCCTTGAACGATGTAAGCGCCATCCCGGATTGCAACCACCCGGTGAAGCACCAGCAGGTAGGGATGCAGCCGACAAAGAATTACATCCCCACAATCAAGCTCTTCTGGTTTGACCGGTTCGATTTCTACCAGGTCACCATCCAGGATAAACGGGCGCATGCTAGTTCCCAGCGCCTTGAAGCGTAAACCGTTTCCACTTTGCAGGATATCGGTTGCCAGTTTTTGGAAATCGATGGGGTCTACGAGGAGATCAGGCATTGTACGTAGTCCACAGCGCGTTGGTCAGGGGTGAAACCAAGCTCGTAACAGGGGATGGTGCTGCTCAGGTCTTCAAGGAACTCAAGCGTATTCGCCATCCCGTCACGATCCCAGAAGGGTAAGTAAGCTCGTGGCAATAATAAGGAAATAGCCTCCGCCGGCCGAAGAGGACGAGCGATATTCTCGCTGGCGTGTTGTAGAACGAAAAGCCGTTCTAGGGAAGCTGGTCCTGGCTTCGCAACTGTGTCTTTTCCATGCCAGGGTGTTCCATGAAGCCAAAAACAACCGTCCTGTTTCCGGACAGCAACCCGTTCATCACAGAATAAAGTTGCTCCAGCGTATCTCTTCCATAGAATTGCGGTTGTAGATTTACCTGCTCCGGATATCCCTGTAAAAATCAACCCTCGTCCTGTACTTGTCTGCAAGCCACAAGAATGGAGCATCACGCCGCAGTGTCTGGAGAGAAGCCAAACTGCCAATAAATGATCCAGGCCGGGGGGAAGTAATTCGATTGAGCCATTTTCGTTTCTCTGTCCAAGGCCGACCGAAATGTATAATTCTCCACAGTCTCCATCTGGATTCAAGATAAGCGTATAGGTTCCATTGGTATGCCATTGGTCCGTAACAAAAAGGCGAATGGCTGTTTGTCGACCGACATGATAAGTGGACCAACTCGTTGATACAAAAACAGGATCGCCTAATTGGTCCTCGGGATAATCGGTGGGGTATACCGTTATACAAACTTCAGGAGAGCCGGTGATGAAAAAATCTCGGTGGAATAAGGCGGCCGGAAGAACCCATTCCGGCAAATTGAAGTTAAATTCGACTTTTATCCCACCCAGTGAAAGGATCACATTGTACGCTCGTTTGAGAGCTTCGATGAGTTAATGGTTTGCGTCAAACATTACATGTCGTACCGTCGATCTGGCAACCATTAAGGAGGGCTCCCGTGCCGGTAGATCCGGTCAAGCAAATCAGGAGAACGGTTTGTTTGGGTAATAACCCTACAATCTCTACATGGGGTTTTTCATAAGGTCGGCGATCTCCTCGGGTATGGTTTTCTTTAGCTTCTCGCTCTGTTCGGTCCATTTCGAAATCCTCCTTATCAAGGCTTGCTGATCAATTATCGGTTATACGGAAAGCAGCCGCTCTCAAGTGGCCAACCCTGCAAAAGTATTCAATCGGCTGGTCCATCTGCCCCCCCTCAAGCACAGCTTTCCCCGGGCATTGACCACAAAAATCCATCAAACGACAGGTAACGCACCGGCTATTCTCGGCAGCAGGCTGGTTAACCACCTTTGATTGGAACATTTCCCAACCATGTGCAAAGGAATTCCTGCGGATGTCATAGCTTTGTGATCGAGATAACAGACAAGGGCTAAGCTGGCCGTAGGGATCAATATGGAAGGTATTTTTCCCTGCCCCGCACAGATAAAGCGAGGTATGGTCCGCCGGCCGCGCATCAGCTTGTTTTAGCAAGTCTCGCCATTCCTCCCGCCGGGCTGGGTCGGACATATCGACTTGCACCACTTCTTCCGGTGATAGCCGTTGTGCGAACAATTCCTGGTTTCCATCCAGGCCGCCTACCAGCAAGGGGTCGTAACGAAAGCCAACCCCCCGGCTCTCCGCAAATCCTTTCATCGCTTCCACTTCGCGGCGATTC
>JAQTMA010000279.1:0-1499 GCA_028714615.1 Anaerolineaceae bacterium
CGCTGAAGCGCGGTTGGATAGTCCTTCCGCCAGGCCGCCATCCGGCCGGCCCACAGGAGCGCCACATAGGCTTCCTCCGGCCAGCCGCCCATCTCACCACGCTGGGCATAATATTTCTCCGCAAGCTCTGATCTGCCGGCATCGCGATAGCATTGCGCCAGATAATAGGTGTACCGCTGGCACATGAAGGAATCCTGCTCTGTTTCCAGGGCCTGCTCGATGAGCGCCGCGTCCTTGATGAATTTGCCTTCCGTGTCCTGGGAGCGGCAGCCATCCTGAATAGGTACGTTTCGGATGCCCTTTGCCGTGGTCCGCGAGGTGATCGGAACGCCTGTCTCAAGGAACTCATGGACAACACCCTTGTACCGGGGCAGCACGGCATTTAGGACCAAATTGGAGCGCAGGTAAACCAGACTCCCGTAATGGCATTCAATGTCGATCAAGTCAGCCTCCATGGATTCCTTAAATTTGAGGGGATCAAAATCCTTATCGAAATCCAGAACCTCATCCGCGTCGATGGTCAGAGCATAATCGCACGCGGAATAATTTCTCAAGCTCTCCAACGCCCACGACCGGTTCGTGGCGAAGTCCCGCCAGGTTCTCCCAATGACCGCACCGGCTATTCCCGTATCATTCAACCATTGGCCGACAACATCCGGTGTTCCATCGATGCTTCCGGTATCCTCAACCAACACGAAGTCGACGAGGGGTCTTATTGAATCCAGGCAACGGCGGATGATGGGCGCTTCGTTCTTGACGATGAGACAGGCGCCTATTGTTTTAGCCATTCCTTATACCGCCTCGCTAGTTCTTCAGCTAGTTTATCAACCACTTCAGGAGTTGCCTCGGTTTTGTAGCAATGTTTAACTTCAAATATAGTATTCCATTTATTATTTTTCCTAATTAAAAAAACGAGGGTATTCAAAAAATTGGCAAGCTCAAATGCCATTGTATGTGAGGTCCCATCAATATGAAGTATTTTTATCTCTGGATACCCGTCTACAGGCTTACGCCAAGTATACGCTACATTTTCCATCACATTACACATCCTGGTAAATATTACGCATATACTCGTAACGTGGTTTAGCAGATAATACTCACGTTCATCCTCATTTATCTCCCTCCAAAGAGCTACGTGATTGTAACCTGCTATATTCTTGTAGTCCGCTATTCGGTTACTGGTATAAACTTTCATTCCTATTCTTCCTACTCACAAACGACGGTGTATGTTCTGTTACAAGTTTATGGTATCCCCGCCGATTAAAGAAATCGGCGAGCCTTGGATTGAGTACGTTTTCTATATAGACCGTATACCCTAATTCCTCAACGGATTCTAAAAAGCGTGTGAATATTCCTTTACCTTTCTTTTTGCTGGGCGCTACCTGCACGTTGGCGATGGTGATACAGAACTCTGGCTCTTCATAGATGAACCGGCGACCCGTGCGGAGGTACACGTCCACCCAATCAATCCTGAACCACTTGTTCTGCGGTATGCCCTC
>JAQTMA010000279.1:1599-5228 GCA_028714615.1 Anaerolineaceae bacterium
ATAGGCCATGTCATTATGGGAAGTTCTTTTACCTGATCGACAATGATTATCGCCTTTTCGCTATCTACCCAGTGTATTACTTTAGCTATCCTCGGCGTTTTGAATGGCGCCCCGTTCTCATCCAACAATTCAACACGCAGGCCCCCTCCACCATCAGGGATGTCAAGGGCCATCTTTCTATCTTCACCAACATATATTTTATTCATCAGGCTATCCTCTACTCTAATAGTTTATATTTGAATCCTCTAGTATCACAGAGCTTGGTTAAATATCCCACGAAAGAGTCCTGTACGCAGGTTATGGTCACTGTGGGCTGTCCATCAAAACTACCGGTACTAACTGAACTGGTTTGGTGGTTGTTTATCCTGTCCATTTCACTGACACCCCAGCATTCTATCAGGTCGTAAATCGTACTTTGTATGCGAATGGAGTTCATTTGTTTAGCTCCCGCCAGCGTTCACGCCATCCCTGTTTGGTTTCTTTTGTTGGCGGGTACATCTGACTATAATAATTACACACAGGGCAGTAGTATAGAGCAGGGGCATCTGAGTTGCATTGCGGACAGAAACCAAACAGCAAACGATATTCTGCCCGAAGGTAGTGAAGAAATTTTACCATATTAAAATTCTCCTAGGGATATTAAGTATTGTTCCATACCTCTCTTGATCCTCTCCTTCTGAAGCAGGCCGTAATCCTCATTCAGTTCACAGCCTATGAATCTACGCCCGTGCCGTAAAGCGACTTCAGCGACGGTTCCGCTACCCATAAAAGGGTCTAACACAACATCGCCAGGACGACTTCCTGAAAGGATGCACGGCTCAATCAGTGTATCAGGAAAGACGGCAAAATGCGCGCCTTTGTATCCTTTCGTCGATACCGACCAAACACTTCGCTTATTGCGCATTCCGCCTCCGGTTCCGCCTTCCATTTGCCGGTATTCTGGCATACCGTGTACTTTAGCATCCGGATTAGCCTTCCTGGGTGTACTCCTATTCTGTGGCCTCATTACTTCTGGCTCTTGGATTGCCTTATGGTCGAAGTAATATCTACTTGATTTAGTAAGAAGAAATATGTATTCATGTGCTTTTGTACAGCGATCTGTCACGCTCTCTGGCATAGGATTAGGTTTATGCCATATGATGTCTTGCCTGAGATACCACCCATCATCTCTAAGAGCGAAAGCTAACATCCAAGGAACTCCAATCAAATCCTTTTGCTTCATTCCTGTGTGTACCTTACCCCGTCCTATTCCGGTGTTTCCGTGCAGGGCTTTTGCATGCTTGCCGCCGCTATGCCCTCCCCATTTTCTATCGTTTGCATAACTGTCTCCTACATTCAGCCACAACACACCATCCTCCGCCATAATATCCCTAGCCAAAGCAAACACTTCTACCATATTTTTAATGTAAGCCTCTGGCGTTTGTTCAATGCCTATTTCCTTTGTTTTGTCCTCATGTTCTGCCTTGAGATACGAACGGAGCCCGAAATACGGAGGCGAGGTTATGCAAGCTTGTACTTTAACACCACCAGTTCTCAGATCCTTCAATACCTCCCGACAATCTCCAAAATGAACCCTATTCAACACCCTAAAATTCTCCAAGAGAAGCTATGTACTTAATTATTTTAGATTTTCGTATATCAACAACGTGCTTCTCCAGAAGCTTTTTACAGTCAGCGTATTCAATATTTCACGCCAGCAAGACGATATTCCGTTCCTCCAAGCTCGCCAACATGGACAATTCATCCATGCTCAACGCCCAGTTTACCAACCGAGCTTAGTTACTAAAGTGATAGGACTTTGTTTCCTTGCCCTCGTCTAGCCGCGCCAAACGCAAGACTTCGGCCATGACCTTGAAGGAGGAAGCCGCCGCATGTCGCTCCCGGCGCCAGTCAAAGTGAGGATGCTTGCCGTTAAGTAAGGCATCTATCTGCAAATCACACCAAACCCCAAACCTTGGGATCGAGCCATCGGGCGAACGCTACCGCCAGCCGTGGACTGAGCCACGTTCCTCCAAAGTTCCCCCGTCTAGTCTTAATCAAATCCCCCTTTTTCGGGGTATTTGAAACTTCCATCAAAGCTTCTATGTAATCAATGGTTTCTTGGTTAGCTAACCATTTATCAACGCGCTTACCAAAACGCTCAGCCGCCTTGGTCGCATTGAACCAGCCATCCTCCGTGAAGCCTACCGCTAAGCCCTGGTAGTCAACGGTAATGAGGTCTTTCCTATGCGCTTCGGATTTGCTATTATGCTTTGCAGCCATGACATCTTACTCCCATTCAGTAGATCGTTGTGGTGAGAGGCCGCCAAGATGTTATCGCATCTGGCGGCTTCGTTTTATGTTACGCCTCTAGCTCAGGCTTGTCCAGCCTTGGGTTGTTGACCGCCTTCAATTTCTTTGCCTATCCCACGCACGGAATCCGGCATCCGCTGCCCCACCGATGGTGCGGCCGGTGCTGGCGCTGTCGGTGCCTGCGGCGATGCGGGAACATTCGGGTGTTTGTTTACAGGGAGCGGCATCACGTTGGTTGGGGCTGCTTCTGGAACTCCCGTCGTTGGAGCTGGACTTTTAAACCCGCTTTCTCCCAATATATGGTCAGCGGAAGTTGATATGCTGGGGTTTGTAGCCAGAAGATTGCCCGTCTGCACCGCCGAGAATATACTTTTGATCGTGGTCTCGATCTTGGAAGCTATCGTTTCCTCTACCTTCGCCAGTATCTGGGACGTTTCCGCCTTGGTCTTTTCTACCTGAGCCTCCAACAACTCTGGCGGCACCTTAGCCTCCAACTTGGCGGTGAGAGCCTGTACTTGGTCTTGAAGCTGTTTCACTCTCGGATCAGCCATCTCTCCGTTTTCATCGATCAAACCACGCTGTTGGGCGAGGAGGTCCGCGATTCGATTGTGGCCTGGGAAATCTACGAGGCGGAGGTATCCCGGCGTGAGTAGAGCCTGCACATCCGGATCGGCAATCGACTTCATCAGCTCTGTCAATCCGATGAGTACCTGCTGGTTATACGTCTCACTCTTAGGCGTCGACTCAAGAACGACCTTTACGTTCGTCTTGGATACATCGTTCTCAATCGTGCCGTCTTCCAGTACGCGATTAAGCACAACTTTCTTGGGTGGCCCGATCTCCCGCGCCACTTCAACCGTTACATTCCGCTGTTTCGACAGTTCCTCTATCACCAGAGAAAGCAGCATCTCGTGGACAAGGCGGCGACTCTGCCTGTAGTTGTCATTGACCTTGGCCATGCCGGTCAGGTCCTGTTGGCGGGCTATGTCCGTCGCCGCCGCACTCATCTCCGCCCCTTGCGATCCAAGACTGGCCGGATGGACTCCGGAAATATCTTGAAAGGATTTTGCTAAGAAAGAAAGATACCCTATGTGAGGCTCTAATAGCGAGGAGCCAGTCTGTATATTAACTTCATACAGTTTACCTGTTATAGGGTCCGCTTTAACAGGAAGGAAAAAGTTAGGCTTATTAACTTCATCTTTAACCTCGTTGGGGTCGGCAAAGGCCCTTTCGTCATACATTACTCTGTTCGCGCCCATATAAAAATGGACTTTGCTTGAGGCGTTATTGATGAGTTGTTGAACGCCTTTCATACGACGCATCAATCCATAGGGCGT
>JAQTMA010000280.1 GCA_028714615.1 Anaerolineaceae bacterium
GCTCTTCATCCTGGCCTTCCTGCACGCAGGCACCGCTATTTACTTTACCATCCTGGCGAAGTAAGTTGGGCAGGGCTGCTGGCCAGGCTAAGCTGGAACGCCCAATCGCTCGCGCGATCCCAGGATGGCGCCGCTGACGATCAAAAGCATGGCCAATCCCGACACCCAGGTGAAGGTGCGACCGCCCGCCGAGAAGGACCAGCACCAGCGTGGAGGTCATCGGGTTCAGGTACGCAAGCGCTGCGATGATGCGGGGATCCCCACGCTTCAATGCCGCATCCCAGGTGAAAAACGCCAATCCCAGGTAGCCAAGGCCGATGAGTCCGAGCGAGCGCGGGTGAGCTTGTGGATCGCGGAACAAAACGTGGAGGCGCTGGAAGCCTGGGCGGACGAGAACGCCTCCCTGGCTGACCAGGAGCTGCGCTTCCGTCATGAAGCGCGGCATTGAGCTGTGCCGGGTATGGTTGTCGTTAGGCCGCAAAGAAAAAGCCGTTGAACTGCTCGAACGGTTGGCCGGTTCGGCCAAGGAGCGCAACGGCAGCAGGATGGTGATCCTCCCGCTGCTGGTGGCAGCCCGCAGCGAAACACCCGTCCGTGCATGGGCCGACCTGGAAGAAGCGCTCCGCCTGGGAGAGCCGGAGGGTTACATGCGCACGATCGTGAATGCAGGCGAACCCTGCGGCAGGTGTTGGACGCCTGGCTGCAGCACGGCTCCTCCAGAGACGATCTGACCCTGCGCAATTACGCTCAGCGCGTGCTGGCCGCCTTTGAAACACCCCCTGCTGCACCTTTCCGGCCGGCGACCCGAACCGCCGAGCTCCCTGAGCCGCTCAGCGGGCGGGAGCAGCAAGAGAAAGCCTTTTTGTAGCCCAGGCATCCCTGCCTGGGGCTCTGGTGCCATAGATTAAAAGCCCCAGGCAGGGATGCCTGGGCTACAACTGGTCACCCCGGGGCAGACGCTGCAGCGCAGCGTCTCTACGAACTACAAAAATACGCCCTTCGGACACTGCGAATACGCCCTCTGAGGGGCTATTCTATTGTCATCACACAGAAAGGAATTCAGAATGAAAGCAAATACGATGAACGCATTCAGCAACCTGCTTGTTCCGCTCGCCTTAGGTCTCTTCGTTGGGTGGGCGCCAGCGGTCGCTGGGCTTCACCCCTGGCCATCCTCGGGTACCTGTTGGGCGCCGCCATCCTGGTGGTAATTGCCTCGGTCTTCACCGGCTGGAAGCTGCCGTTGACCGCCGGAGACACTCAGGCGGTGACCGCTGTTGGGATCTTGATCGCCGTCAAGTTCTTGTTCGGGATCGCCGGCTTCTTCTTCCACTGGCTATGAGTCGTCACCCGTTTCGATGTGAAATCCGGGTAGCCGAACCGTTGGAAAGCAGGTGGTCGCAGTGGTTCCCGGACATGGAAATCGTCCCTACGGACGAGCAATCCGGTGCGGGAACCCTGTTGCGCGGCAGCCTGCCCGACCAGACCGCTTTATTTGGCTTGCTTGGGCGGGTGCGCAATCTCAACCCGGCCCTGGTTGCGGAGCGGCGGATTGAGAATCAAACCCGAGAATGATAGTAATTTTTTTTATTTTCCGGCCAGAACGGGATTGAAAGGAGCAATCCGGCGTAGTTTTTCGAGGATCTTCTCCCGTTCGCGGGTATCGGCAGTTGAGAGTCTTGCCACCAACTTCTTGACCTTCGCGTGCCGGTTAATGTTCCTGCGGATCGCCAGGTGCTTCAGTTTTCGCCTAACTTCACCCAATGGATTATCCTCCGTTCGAATCACTTGAAAATGTCATCCATCTCCGTCCATCACTGGACAGATACTGGATTGAATACAATGCCCATCGTGCGGCATTCATTATACTTCCAAATAGTGGCTCATTGGGAAACGCCATGCAGGATTCCCGGTGAGCCGAAATCGTACCTACCCTTTAGCTGTCTGAATGAGGTTGGCCACCAAAGCCGTCCAGCCGGTCTGGTGGCTCGCCCCTAACCCGGCGCCATTCTCGCCGTGGAAGTACTTATAGAAGAGGAAGTGATCGCGCCAGAGGGGGACATTCTGTTTGTGTTCGGCAGTCCCGGGAAGCGACATACGTTACCCTCCTGGCTTCAAAGCCATGCGTCGATCTGGTCACCTGGTTAATCTTATCCAATATTCGTGATAATCTCTACCCGAAATTGATATAATTAACGGTGGTTATTGCTCTGGTGCAAATATGCTCTGCGGCACTACCTTGACAATGTCTGGAACTTTAGCAAGGTAGAGCTCCCTTCGCGCTGGGGACTAATCAAGGGGAGCAATGAAATAGGGGTTAGCAAGAATGGCTGATTTTACCGACCAAGTTGTAATCGTCACAGGTGGGACGGGGAACCTGGGCCGCGCCATCGTGCGCGCGTTTTTCGCAGCCGGGGCGCACCTGGTTGTCCCCGACCGGAGCATTGGGCAGGCGGCGCAACTGCTGCCGGATGTGGCCGGTTCCAAAGACCACATCCTGAAGGAGGGCGTGGACGTGACCAACCCCGAACACATGCAGCGGCTGGTCGAGGAGGTACTCGCGCGCTTTGGACGGATCGACGTGCTGGTGAATACCGTAGGCGGGTACCGCGCCGGCGCTCCACTGCACGAGACGCCCCTCGAAACCTGGGACTTCATGCTCAACCTGAATGCACGCAGCGTGTATGTGGCCTGCCGGGCGGTTATTCCGGCGATGTTGAGCCAGAGCAGCGGAAAAATCGTCAACATCAGCTCCCATTCGGCGCTGACTGCCCAGGGGGGTGATGCGGCGTACAGCGCGTCAAAGAGCGCGGTGGCACGGCTGACAGAAAGCATGGCCGCCGATTATAAACGCCAGGGTATTCAAGTGAATGCCATCATCCCTTCTGCGCTGGTTTCAGCGGACGACCTGAAAACGGATGCGACCCGAGGGGTGACCCCCGAGGCGGTGGCGCAGGTAATCCTGTTCCTGTGCTCGGAGTCCGGCCGGATCATCAACGGCGCGCTCATTCCAACCTACGGGCTCAGGTTTTAACGCCCGGTCAACCTTCATCTTTCGATAGGGGGTATCTATGTCACTTCCCAAATACGACCACTGGCTTTCCGCTGCCCGCAACCTGCACGCCGGCGCGCGGCTGCTCGGAGCGGTGCAGCGCCTGACCCAGGCGCCCCAACCAGCATACCTCGAGCTAGGTCTGCAGGTCACACCCCAAGGGTTCACTACCGGCAAGCTACCGGAGGGGGGACGCGTAACGCTCGACCTGACCCACAGTACCCTGGTATATTCGCCCGCCGCCGGTGAAGGAACCACGATCCCTCTCGAGGATCGCCCGCTGGGTGAAGTCTTCACGACGCTTTTCGGGATGTTGGCAGAGAGCGAGCTCAAAGGCGTTCTCCCGCCCGGATCGGATTTGTTCGCGCGCGTGGCCCAGGGGATTGCCGCTCGAGGCGACCGGTACCGGGCTGCGGAGCGCGCTATGCTGGTGGAGGAGGCTCCCCTGCAGATCGACCCGCGGGCAGCCAGAGAATACCTGGCCGCCGTGCAGGAGATGTATACGGGAATCGCTCGTTTTCTAGCCCATATGAGCGGGCTACGGACTCCCCTGGTGGTCTGGCCGGAAGGGTTCGATCTTTCGACGATGATATTTCGCGGGAGCGAGGTCGACGAAGGGCGGGCTCACCTGAACTTCGGCTTCGCTCCCTATTCAGAAGGGATGGCGTACCCGTACCTGTATGCTTACGCCTATCCACTGCCAGAGGGGGCGCAACCGGAGGATTTACCGGCAGGCGTGCATTGGAACACGCAAGGATGGAAAGGCGCATTGTTACCATATGAGCGCATCGCCGACCAGGCTCATCCGGCTGCCTACGTGGAGGCAAGCTGCCTTGAAATCGAGCGAAGTCTCAGGGTTTTGATCGAATAAGATACGGAAGCAGGAAACATGCACCCAATTCTGCGGCTTTACCCGCAACCGAGTGTGGAGCTGCCCCTGGTGGGAGCCTACCTGGCGCACGATGTGCGCCAATACCCCGCTGCCACCGGGAAACCCTTCGTATATGCCAACTTCGTAGCCAGCATCGATGGGCGCATCGCCATCCCACGGCAAAGCGGCGGAGGGATGATGGTGCCGAAGGCCACCGCCAACGAGCGGGATTGGCGACTGTACCAGGAGCTGGCCTCTCAGGCGGACATCATCCTCAGCAGTGGACGCTATTTGCGCGAGTGGGCCGAGGGTCGCGCCCAGGAGATGCTTCAGGTGGATGATCCCCGCTTCGCCGATTTGCGCGAATGGCGCAAGGAACGCGGCTTGCCGCCCCAAGCAGACATCGCCGTGATCAGCGCCAGCCTGGACTTCCCCATCCCGCCCGCGCTGATGAGCGCCGGCCGGCGGGTGGTGGTGGTCACCACCGAGCACCCGGATGCTGCGCGCGTACGGGAGATCGAGGACCAGGGCGCCCAGGTGCTGATCGCTGGGAAGAAAAGCGTGGACGGATCGCTTTTGCTCAAGCGGTTGAGCGAGCTGGGCTACCGCAGCGTGTATTCCGCGGCGGGGCCCAAGGTGCTGCACCTGCTCGTCTCCGGGGACGTGCTCGACCGGTTGTACCTGACCTACGCCAACCGGATGCTGGGGGGGCAACCCTATTCCAGTATCTTGGAAGGGGCGCTGCTGACGCCCCCGGTCGATTTGAAGATTCACCAGATTTACCTGGATGCGCAGGGACTGGGGGGCCTGGGGCAGATGTTCGTGTCTTATGATTGTAGATTGTAGATTGCTGATTGCTGATTGTAGACACCTGCACTTGCGCCGGAGCGCAGCACAGGTGGAAGTGTTGGAGGGCAAGAACGGTATCCGCGAATTGCGCGAATTTGGAAGAACAATTTTAAGGACAATTCGAAGAAAAACGTTATCGGCTGCCCAGCACCTGATCCTACCGGTTTGGGCATTCGTTTGAGGAGCTCGAGGAACCAATGGGGGGTTTTGAGCTTGAAATGATTTGATTTTGGGAAAAAATAAAAAAAGAACGAAGGTGGGGAGGGGCAACGAGGCAATGAGGAGAACTCCCTCTCCCTATGCTTTTGAGGGACAGCGTGCCGTAGCGAAGCGGAGGTAGAGGGTTGGGGTGGAATCCACGTTTTCATCATCCTGGTGCAACCGGTCACTCTTTT
>JAQTMA010000281.1 GCA_028714615.1 Anaerolineaceae bacterium
TGGCCTTGACACGGGCGGTCAGCTCCCTCGGATTAAACGGCTTGGTCAGGTAATCGTCCGCACCTAACTCCAATCCGAGGATCTTATCCACATCCTCATCGCGAGCCGTCACCATGATAATGGGAATGAGGTTATTGGCGCCGCGCAGCCTGCGGCACACTTCGAAGCCATCCATCTCTGGCAGCATCAAATCTAGTACCATCAGCGCCGGGTGTTGGGCTTCGACGGCTTGTAAAGCGGCTTTGCCATCTCCAACCGATTGGACCAGGAAACCTTCGCGTTCCAGGTACAGACGCGTGAGCTGGACGATATTCGGTTCATCGTCAACGACCAGTACAAGTTGACCGGTCATGTTGGGATATGCGCCTCAATCCTTAAAAGCGATGCATTCGATCTCAACTGCGGCACCCTTGGGCAAGGCGGCTACTCCGACAGTTGAACGCGCCGGGAAATTCGCCAGAAAGAATTCGGCGTAAACGGCGTTCATGCGCGCAAAATCGCCCATGTCGCGCAGGAAGACAGTCGTCTTGACCACCTTCTCCAATCCCGTCCCGGCAGCTTCTAAGACGTTTTTCAGGTTGGTCAACACCTGGCGCGTTTCGACTTCCACGCCCCCTTCAACCAGGTTGTTCGTCGCGGGATCGATCCCTGCCTGGCCAGAGGCGAATACCAGGTTGCCGAGCTGGATAGCGACGCTATAGGGTCCCAGCGCCTTGGGCGCTTTCTCCGAACGGATGACGGTGCGATCAGTATATGCCATAGACCAAAATCTCCTTTTTGGATTAGCGGGAATGGGATTTCTCCTGTGGATATTTTAATCGAAGAACCGGCTGGGTGATAGTGGAGAGTGTCTTTGGACTACCAGTAAACGTGAAGTAAGAACACTCGAAAAAGCTAACCTTGACAAGGTTTAAAAACCTTGTCAAGGTTCGTCTTTGGCCGACTGAGTTTATTGAACAGAAGGCAGAGGATTTGTTTGAGTTCCGGAAGGTTGCCCGGGTTGCAAGACTGTTCGGTTTTGAGTGCGGAACTGGCGGATTTCCTTGATCAGGTCGGCGAAGGCATTCTTCAGGATGCGGTGGCACTCGCGCAGGTCCTGCCCGGCCGTCAACACTGTCTCTCGGGCGGTCTTCAGATCCGTCACCTTGCCATTGGCATCTAGACCGGCATGCTGGTTTAGAATCTCCTCGGCGGAGAGATGTACGGCGCGAGCGGACGGTATGGTAGCCTTGAAATCATCCAAAGCCGCCTGCAGTGGGCTAACGTTGATGCCTTTTCCCGCGAGCTTCTGGAGCAAGGCTTCTGCCTTCCCAACGAGGGTGTCGGTGCGCTCAAGCCGTTTTCCCTGGGCCGCCAGGAAAGTCAGCTCGCGCTGGTAGATTTTCTCGATGTGAACCTGAGCGAGTGGATTGGTTTGCGGCTGGGCAGGCTGGGTGGCCGGCGGGTTTCCAGTTTGCGGATTGGAAGCAGCCTGAGCAGCAAGATTGGGGGCCAGTAACAACCCGGCTGCAAGGAGGGTCACCAATAAGCCTCCGAGAATGACCTTTTTGAAAGAACCCATAGTTTTCATCGCTATACTCCTTTAGGTTGGTTGTGATCGTCTGAAGATCAGCTCGATCTATGCTGATTCTAGGGATGCGTCGTAATCGGAGTTTAATAGCGATGTAAAACCTTTGTAAAAACCCTGCGTATCCCCCAGGGGAAAATGAAATTTCCGCAAATTTCGCGAATTTTCACTAGGCTCTTTCTTCCTGGTGAAATTCGCGAAACGAGCGGATTGTGCTTACACCACGATATTGACCAGTTTACCTGGCACCACGATCACCTGGCGCGGGAGCTTGCCATCCAAAATACGGCGGACTGCCTCGCTGTCCAATGCGGCGGAACTGGCCTCATCCTGACCAATGCCGACGGGGACATAGATGCGATCGCGGAGCTTGCCGTTGACTTGTACCACCAGGATGACCTGTTCCTCGGCAGTGGCTTCTAGATCGACTTCAGGCCAGGGCTGGGTGTGTATCGAGTAGGGTTTCCCCAAACGAGACCACAGTTCCTCGGCGATATGTGGCGCCACCGGAGCCAGCATACGCAGGTAGATATCGGCAGACTCATCCCAGGCGGGGGTGCCTACGGCGCCTTGCTGGCGCGCCTTGGCCATTTCGTTGTACAACTCCATCAACCCGGAGACGATCGTATTGAATTCGAGGGTATCGAAATCGCAGGTGACTGCCTGCAGGGTTTGGTGAACCTTACGGCGCAGGTTGCGAATGACTGCCTCCCCTACCGTGCGCTGATCTGTGGCCGGCTCGGTAAACAAAGCCCACACCCGGCGCAGCCAGCGGACCGTGCCTTCGATCCCACTCGAGTTCCAGGGCGCGCCCTGGTCCCAGCGGGCGAAGAACATAAGGTATGCACGCACCGTATCCGCGCCGTACTGCCGCACCAGGGTATCTGGCGCTACCACATTCCCGCGGCTTTTGGACATCTTCTCCGAATCCTCGCCCAGCACCATACCCTGGTTGCGCAGCATGCGCATCGGTTCGGGGCCTTTGGTAATGCCCATATCGCGCAACGCCTTGTGGAAGAACCGGGTGTAGATCAAGTGCATGGTGGCGTGCTCGATGCCCCCGGTGTAAATATCTACGGGCATCCAGTAATCATATTCTTTAGGGTCGAAGGGACCAGCCGGGTAGTGTGGGCTCAGGTAGCGCAGATGGTACCACGACGAGCACATAAAGGTGTCCATCGTATCGGTCTCGCGCTCGGCGGGCTCGCCGCACTTCGGGCAGGTGGTATACCGCCAGGTGGGATGCAGTTTCAGCGGGCTTTCTCCGGTTGGACGCCATTCCACATCGTCTGGCAAAAGCACCGGCAATTGGTCTTCAGGAACCGGTACGACCCCGCATGACTTGCAATACACCATCGGGATAGGTGCACCCCAATAACGCTGGCGCGAGATCAGCCAATCGCGCAGTCGGTAATTGACTGTGCGCTTTCCCAACCCGTGTTCTTCCAGGTAATCGGTGATGCGTTGGAAAGCCTTATCCGCTGGGGTCCCGGTTAGCAGACCGGAATTCACCATGCTGCCATATCCAGGAACCGATTGCGTCATTGTTGTCGCATCGATGGGCGGCATGTCAGGGGGTTGGATCACCGGGCGGACTTCCAGGCCATATTTCCGAGCAAATTCGAAGTCGCGTTCGTCATGGGCCGGAACGGCCATAATGGCGCCGGTGCCATAAGTCATCAACACGTAATCGGCGATCCACACGGGGATGCGCTCTCCGCTAACCGGGTTGATGGCATATCCGCCGGTGAACACACCGGTTTTCTCTTTGTCAGTAGCTTCACGCTGGATATCGGATTGGCGAGCAGCCTGCTGCTGGTAAGCTTCGATCTCTGCGCGCTGCCCCGGCGAAGTGACCTTGGGGACCAGCGGGTGCTCGGGGGAGAGAACCATGAAGGTAGCTCCCCACAGCGTATCCGGCCGGGTGGTAAAGACTTCGATAGGTTCTCCAACCTCGGTCTTGAACGTGACGGAAGCGCCCTCCGAGCGGCCGATCCAGTTCCTTTGTAGCGTCTGGACGCGTTCCGGCCAATCAATGGTGGAATAATCCAACAGTTCATCCGCATAGGCTGTGGTGCGAAAGAACCACTGCTCCAGGTTTTTCTTGATCACCGGGGTGCCGCAGCGTTCGCAGTGGCGGTCTTCGCCCCAAACCTGCTCGCGCGCCAGGGTGGTATTACAGTGCGGGCACCAATCCACGGGGGACATCTTGCGGTAAGCCAATCCGGCCGTATATAGCTTGATAAAGAACCACTGGGTCCACTGGTAGTATTCGGGATCTGCGGATACGGTTTCACGTCGCCAGTCGAACATGGCGCCCATGGTCTTCATCTGCTTCCGCATGCGCTCGATATTGGCGTAGGTCCATTTCTTCGGGTGAATGTTGTTGCGGATGGCAGCGTTCTCCGCCGGTAGGCCGAACGCATCGAACCCCATAGGGAAGAGGACGTTATAGCCGCGCATGCGCATATAGCGGGCGCGAGCATCGGAAGGAGTCATCGCATACCAATGGCCGATGTGCAGGTCTCCCGAAGGATAGGGTAACATGGTGAGGGCGTAATACTTCTTACGGGTTTGATCAATATCCGAGTGATACAGGCCGTCGGCTTCCCAACGGGCCTGCCACCTCGGTTCAATTTCAGATGGATTATAGATCGGAGCTTCTTTTTCTGTCATTCTTACCTCCCTAATTCATAAAGAGCATTTAACACAGAAAACGCAGAGAAGAACAAACAGATAAAGGGGAAGAAAATAGACAGCAAAATCTTGGGAAAAGCGATAATAATCTCTGTTTTCTCTATTTCTTCCTCTGTGTTCTCCCCAGCACCTGTGGTCTGGGCAGGTGTGTGTTAAAGAGCATTTAAACAAAAACCCTCCGCCCAAATCAGGGACGAAGGAGACTCCGCGGTACCACCCTGCTTGTCCGCCAATAAACTCGGACCGCTCTGGATCGCGCTAACGGGCGAATCCCGTCACCGGCTGAGGACCTAGCGATCGTTCACCTGTGAGGCTTGTCCCAGATGCGGGACGGCAGGCGAGTTCAGTCTGATGCACTCCGTTGAATGCACGCCGGGATCTCACACCTTTTACCCAGCTCGCTGCCGGATGACCTACTACTCCTGCAAAAGCCTTCGACTGTGGACCCAGAGAGATTCGAACTCTCGACCTTCTCAATGCCATTGAGACGCGCTCCCAACTGCGCTATGGGCCCATCAATTACTTGCGATTGCCCGCAAATTATACCATACTCAACTCGAGGGCAACCAGTGGACCTGGAGGGATTCGAACCCTCGACCTCTTCAGTGCGATTGAAGCGCGCTCCCAACTGCGCTACAGGCCCTCTATCCAGGGTAGGCAAATTCTACCTTCCGGGGGGTGAACTGTCAAGTGATGGTCGACAGTGACGGTCGACAGGGCTGCATTTACATTCTAGGGCAAGCTGCTCAAACCCATATCTCCCGACAGGGTGACACGCTCCCAATGGTAAATACACCCTCGACAGGGATTGTTGATTTTGATCGATCGAGAGCGAAACAAAAAAAATGGGTAAACCAAAATCTCCGGGAGATCAGAGACTTAATGATGGTTTCAAGCT
>JAQTMA010000282.1 GCA_028714615.1 Anaerolineaceae bacterium
GATCAATACTGGCCGAGCCAGAAAGGGCATCCAGCACCCATTGGATCATCGGTCGCCCACCAATTTCCAGCATGGCTTTATAGCCCCCTTGGGTTTCTTCGTAAAGGGGTTCCTTGGGGCGGGGTATGCCCCCGGCAGTTACGATGGCTTGCATGCTCTAGTTAAGCTCCTGTAAGGCCGGTTTCAGATCCAGACGAGTGATCAAACGACGTAACTCCTCCAGGTAGGCCTGCGGGTGACGATAGTCCACCGGTTGACTGCGACCAGAAGAGGCTATTAATGCGGCTTCCATGACGTTCGTACCAAAAGATCTGCCTTCAAAAACCGGCGTGGTCGTCACCAGGTATTTCACCCCTGCTCGCCGAAACCGTTCAACATCCTCGGGAGTGGTGGTGTTGGTTACCACCACTCTACCCAGCATCTGAGCGGGCATGTAGCGGGTGATATAGTGGCAATCACCGGCGATGATGTTTGCCCGGTTAAAAACCTTCTCCCAACGGGTTGAGTGGCGTTCCTGATCATTCCCAACCGGGTAAACCCAATTGAATGGGATACGTCCGGCAATTGGCATCAGAATAGCTGCAAGTGTACGGATGTGACTTTCCTGATAGAGTGGAAAGGGAAGGCCGAGGGTGAAGAGCATATCACCAAATACACAGGGGAAACCGGCTTGAACAAAGGCATGAGCCATCCCCCAGCGGTCCACGGCAGCGGTTAACAGGGTGGTTCGTCCAGTTTTATCCAGATAAGGACCGATGCGATCGTTCAAGAAGGCGGGGATGCCGCTTTCCAAGGTCGTTTTCAAACCATTTCCATCGACGATGGGCGTCGTTTTAATAAAACGTACGATCGAGTGAACCGAATAAAGTGGGTAATACTTGCCGGCTACCATCAAGCCCAGGTCTGTGCCACCCATTCCGAAAGCATCGACTTTGCCATCCAGGTCCCGGTACAAACCTGCAGCTTTTTCCATATCCCCATCCGTTCCAATGCGTTCCAGGCAGATGGGATCGCCTAGCAGCTCAATCACGATCGATTTGTCTCGATTGGAAGAACCAATACTGATACTGACCGCCCGTTTCAATAAGGCTTCCCTCCATCGTGTGTGGTACAGGCGAGTATACCCCATCCCGTGGCTTTCGGTAATAGAACTGCACAGCCTGACGAGCAACGCAGAATATTCGATGTTTTGTGAAGAATTCTGAGAATGCGAATTTGAATGTACCAATACTAGTGACATTCGTCATGCCATAAAGGAGAAAAATCACCCTTCTTAATTGACATTCTTCAACAAAGTCGTATAATGGATGACAATTATTTAATCTAAAAACTCCGTTGTACCGGGAGGAGGTGGCTTTCGAATCGTCTGAAACGTCCAGAATGTACCCCAGAATATTACGATTATTTGTCCGAATTCATGTGTTCGCTAAGGAGGAGAAAAGTGAAACGCCAATCCTGGTTTACCCTGGTTGCCCTACTCGTGGTAGCCTCCATGGTGCTGGCAGCCTGCCAGCCCCCCGCAACACCGACCAATGCTCCCATACAACCGACAACGCCCCCGGCAGCAAACTTTAAGCCGTTGGTCGTCTCTGCTCCGGATTGCAATTATGGCACTGCAGATAATCCGGCCAAATTGAAATCGATCGAGGCAGTCGACCAATACACGGTCAAATTCACCTTGTGTTCACCTGATCCAGCTTTCCCCTCCAAGGTGGCGTTCTCCGTCTTTTCGATCGTCAGCCAGACCGCTCTGGATGCAGCCGGTGGTGATTCTGTGAAGCTTAGCGATAAGCCAGACGGGACAGGACCTTACATGCTTAAGGAATGGGTACGCGGCGATCACATTACCTACGTGGCCAACCCCAACTACTGGGGCGCCCCTCCGAAGGCGAAAACATTGATCTTCCGCTGGTCGGCAGAATCTGCCCAACGCTTACTCGAGCTTCAATCCGGCACTGTGGATGGGATCGACAACCCGGCTCCTGAGGATTTCGATAAGATCTCAGCGAATACGAATCTCAAACTCTACCCTCGCCCGGCTTTGAACATCTTCTACATCGGTTTCCAGAACACGATGAAGCCGTTCGATAATGAGAAAGTGCGCCAGGCGCTCGCCATGGCGATCGACAAGAAACGCATCGTCGATAATTTCTACCCCAAAGGCTCCCTGGTTGCCGAACAGTTCGAACCGGAAGTGCTAAAACCCGGTTACACCGATGGCTTGAAATGGTACGATTTTGATGTAGCAAAAGCCAAGCAGACGCTATCGGACGCGGGATTCCCGAATGGGTTCGAGACCACGCTTTCCTACCGCAATGTGGTGCGCGGATACCTGCCCAATCCTGCGCAGGTTGCCCAGGAAATTCAAGCTGAGCTGGCCAATATCAACGTCAAAGTTACACTCAAGGAAATGGAATCGGCCGCCTTCATCGACGCGACTTCTGCCGGTAAAGAACCCATGTACTTGCTGGGTTGGGGCGCCGACTACCCGGATTCGACAAATTTTGTCGATTACCACTTTGCCAATCCAAACAACCTTCAGTTTGGGACTCCGTTCCCTGACCTGGTGGCCGAGATCAATGCTGCAGCCAAATTGTCCGATCCTGCTCAACGGCAGCAGCACTATGACAAGGTCAATGAGCTGATCAAGCAGCACGTTCCCATGGTCCCGGTTGCACACGGCGGCTCTGCTACCGTATTCAAGGCCGACGTTACGGGAGCGCATGCCAGCCCTCTAACCAACGAAGTTTTTGCGGTCATGCAGCCTGGCACGCGCGAGCAGTTGGTGTGGATGCAAAATGGCGAACCAGCGGCGTTGTGGTGCTCGGATGAAACCGACGGTGAGACCTTACGCGGATGCGAAGCGATGTACGACTCTCTGCTGGCATACAAGATTGGCGGCACCGAAGTCGAACCCGCCTTAGCTCAAAAATATACACCCAATGCTGACCTGACTGAATGGACCTTCAACCTGCGCCAGGACGTGAAATTTGCTTCCGGCAAGGCGTTGGATGCCAATGACGTGGTTGCTACGTATGCCTCCCAATGGGATGCCTCTAACCCGAATCACAAGGGACGCACCACTACCTTCGAGTACTTTGGCACCTTCTTTGGCCCGTTCGTCAATGCAAAGAAGTAAACCGCGCTAATCACGTACCATTTGAAGGTGGGGCATTACCTGGGGAGCACACACCGGCTCTCCGGCATGCCCCACCTTCATAGTCTCATTCAATCGTAGATTACCATGATCCAATTTCTTTTCCGGCGGTTACTACTGCTTTTACCCGTGATGATCGGTATCCTGCTGGTCACCTTTGCTATCGTCCGTTTGATTCCAGGGGATCCATGTAAGGTGATGTTAGGCGAGCGGGCAACCCCTGCCAAATGCAATGATTTCCGCCAGCGCTTTGGATTAAATGAAAGCATCCCTGTTCAATTCGTTCGTTATTTGGACAACATTGTCCACGGAGATTTTGGCGTTTCATTGAAAACCGGCCAAAATGTGGTCGATATCATTGCCGAGCGCTTGCCGATGACCATCGAACTGAGCATCGCCGCAATGCTATTTGCAACCATCGTGGGGATATTTCTGGGAGTTACGGCTGCTATCCGGCGCAACAGCGCCGCAGACGTGACAACCATGCTGGTCGCAAATATCGGCGTATCCATGCCAGTATTCTGGTTGGGATTGATGTTGGCTTATGTGTTTGCGCTGTTGTTAAAGGGGACGCCATTCTTTATCCCACCTTCTGGTCGATTAACTTCTGGCATGGGGATGACACCTTTAGCACAGTATTGGCACATGGCCAACCTGGCGCCAATCCCTAACTTCCTGATTTCGTTTCTATCAAATTCGGTCATCGTGCATAGTATCGTGGTCGGCCGGTTTGACGTGTTAAAAGACGCGCTCTGGCACTTAATCCTACCTGCCCTGGCCGTGGGTACCATCCCCCTCGCCGTAATTGCCCGCATGTCGCGCTCCAGCCTTCTGGAAGTACTCGGTCAGGATTACATCCGGACTGCCCGTGCAAAAGGCTTGAAAGAAAGGCTGGTTCTCTTCAAGCACGCCTTCCGGAATGCGCTCATCCCCATCGTGACCATCGTTGGTCTGGAAACGGGGGCGTTATTGGCGGGGGCAGTGTTAACGGAGACCGTATTTTCACTTCCCGGAGTTGGAACAGCCCTCATTCAAGGCATCCTGGCGCGAGATTACCCGGTCGTCCAGGGGTTCACCGTGGTGATTGCTATCATCTTCGTTCTGGTCAACCTCGTGATTGACCTATCCTATGCATACCTGGATCCGCGTATCCGGCTGGATTAAGTCTTATGGCAACCACGGTTGAAATCCCTTCACTATCAGCAGATTCGATCTATGAACGCCAATCTCCGACGATCGAGGCACTGCGTAGATTCTCTCGCCACCGGTCTGCACAGGTGGGCATGATCATCCTGGGGATGTTGATCATCTCAGCCATCTTTGCCCCCTGGATTGCTCCCTACGATCCAATTAAACCCCTGGATAACGTAAAACGGCGAGACCCCCCTTGTATTCACCTGTTGGGATGCCCGGCAGACAAACCCCAGAATATTATGGGCGTGGATGGCAACTTCCGCGACGAATTCAGCCGGATCGTGTTTGGGTCGCGGGTTTCGTTGCAGATCGGTCTGGAAACGATCACCTTCGCTATCTTGATCGGAGGATTGCTCGGCGCGATTGCTGGCTACGTGGGCGGTTGGATCGATAACCTGATCATGCGGACGATGGATATATTGCTGGCATTCCCGAGCCTGCTGCTGGCTATTGCCATCGTGACGGTTCTCGGTCCCGGACTGATCAATGCGCTTCTGGCTATCGGTTTTGTATCGATTCCCATTTATGCCAGGTTGATCCGCGCTACGATTCTCTCGGTAAAGGAGATGGATTATGTATCCGCTTCGCGGGCTTTGGGGGCATCACCCATGGGATTGTTGGTGAACCGCGTCCTGCCGAATGCCCTGACCCCGCTCATCGTCCGCGGTACGCTGGGGATTGCCACGGCGATTCTGGATGCGGCGGCTTTGGGTTTCTTAGGTCTGGGGGCGGGAGCACCCACCCCGGAGTGGGGTTTGATGTTGAGTGAAGAGAAAAACAGTGTGTTCAATGCGCCGCAC
>JAQTMA010000283.1 GCA_028714615.1 Anaerolineaceae bacterium
GTTGAGCATACGGTAGGCAACATTAAAGGCCAGGTCCTGATATGCCAGGACCAGGCGGTTGAAAGCATCCAGATCGCCGGATTGTGCGTCGCGAATCAGCGCGGGCTCATCCATGCTGCGCCCTTCGCACTGCCACGAACAACCACACCCCCCGCCAGACCAGCATCATTGCACCGGTCATTGCCGCCATCACCAGGATAAATATGGGGGGGATTGGCTCATTCAGGGCGATACCGCGCAGCCAGCCGGCTAATGGGGAAGCGATCAGAGCAGAAAGCAAGACCCGCCACAATTGCCGCCCATCCCTCACAATGGCAGCCCGGTACAACCCCAACCAGGGGGCAACCAAAGCCCAGGCCAGGCACAGGGCGAGAAATGTGATGATGATGCGTCCGCCAGCCCCGGTTAACTCATGGTGGGTCGCAAAACCCGCCACGGTGAATACGGCCAGAATCGTAGCATCGCCGAGAGCGTAAGGAACCAGGGATGGGAACGGGGGAGTATGCATCACATTCCTAATGATGCACCTATTATAAGGGGTTTTCGACCCATCTGGTCGAAAACCCCGGGGCTGGTGATTTTCTTATTCGTCTTCTCGGTTGCGTAAGTGGGGAAAAAGTATCACCTCGCGGATGGAATGATGGTCGGTGAGCAACATGACCAGCCGGTCGACACCCATCCCGAATCCCCCCATGGGCGGCATGCCATAGGACATTGCCCGCAAGTAATCTTCGTCCATCGGGTGACGTTCTTCATCCTCAGCGCTATACTCGCGCCCCATCTCAAGGAATCGCGCCTCTTGATCGAGCGGGTCGTTGAGCTCGGTAAAAGCATTGCATAGCTCCATACCGCCGATAAAACCCTCGAACCGTTCAACCGTTTGAGGATCCCCGGGCTTGCTTTTCGCGAGGGGGGAAATATCGCGTGGGTAATCGTACATCAGGGTTGGCTGGATAAAGTTGGGTTCGAGAAAATCACCCAGCAATCCATCAATCAATTTGCCACGGGCGTTCCCCGGATTGAATTTCAATCCCTTTTGACGCATGGCTTCCGCCAGGGTCTCCGTGGTTGGGTATTGGTTCAGATCGATTCCAACCGCATCGATCAATCCCTGGCGTAAGGAAACCCGTCGCCACGGAGGAGTAAGGTCGATTTCATTCCCGTTATAGGTAAAGGCCCGTTTTCCGATTACCCGATCGCAGACAGAAACGACCATCTCTTCCGTCAAATCCATGATGGTGTTGTAATCGGCATAAGCCATGTAGAACTCGAGCATGGTGAACTCGGGGTTGTGTTTGAATGAAACGCCTTCATTCCGAAAATCGCGCCCGATCTCGTAAACGCGTTCAAGCCCGCCCACCAGCAGGCGCTTGAGGTACAACTCGAAAGAAATTCGCAGGTAGAGGTCTTGTTTGAGCTGGTTGTGATGGGTGACAAAAGGGCGCGCCGCTGCGCCGCCGTAAATCGGCTGGAGGATGGGGGTTTCGACTTCGAGAAAATCGCGCGAGTCGAGGAAATCCCGCAAGGCGCGCACGGTCGTCGCCCGGGCGCGAAACACCTCACGTACCTCGGGATTGACGGCCAGGTCGGCGTAGCGTTGTCGGAAGCGCATCTCGGGGTCAGCAAGGGTAGCGTGGCGGACGACTTCACCGTCAACGGTCTCGTCTTTCGCGGCAGGCAACGGGGTAATGGCCTTTGAAAGCATACGGAATGAACGCACCTGGAGCGTGATCTCTCCTGTTCGAGTACGGATCATGGATCCGCTGGCCTGAATAAAGTCACCCAGGTCGAATTCCTTGTTTAAGAGGTCAATCTGATCCTGGCCTAATTCGTTTACCCGGAAGAAGAGCTGGATCCGCCCGCTACTATCGTCGATGTGTGCAAAAGTGAGCTTGCCCATCGGGCGCATGGCGCGTAGCCGGCCCGCCAGAGTGACGTCAACCGGTTCGGTCGCCTTGCTAACCTCAGCTTGCTCGAACAGGCGTTTAGCCTCTGCGCTGGTATGCGTTACTGCGGAGCGGTTCGGGTAAGGTTCAATTCCCTGGCTGCGCAAGCGGTGGAGTTTCTCCAGCCGGGTTTGTTCAAGTGGGGTGAATTCTCTTTCCGTCATGTATGGCATCCTTCCAGCCCAAAATAAACAAAACCCCGCGCCTGGATCTCTGCGCGGGGCGAAAACCCTGCCCCAAGATTACTCAACCTTCAAAACGTTGACCATAAACGTGCCGGCTGGAGCGTCGACCTGGATCTGGTCGCCCGCTTTGCGGTTGAGCAAGGAACGTCCCAGTGGGGATTCGTTGGAGATGCGCCCGGCGCGCGGATTTGCTTCTGCAGCCCCGACGATCGTATAAACCTCCGGATCGTTGCCGACCTCCTGGATGGTCACCCGTGACCCAACCTGGACGACTCCGGCATTTTCAGTTTCGGAGATGACCCGCGCGGTTGCCAGCAGGATCTCGAGTTCTTTGATACGGCCTTCGACGAACGCTTGTTCATTCTTGGCAGCTTCATATTCGGCGTTCTCGATCAATTCACCGCCTTCCATCGCTTCGTGTAACCGGTTAGCGATCTCCTGGCGTTTCGAGGAGCGCAGGAATTCGAGTTCTTCTTGAAGTTTTTCGTAACCCTCACGAGTCAGAAATGAGGTTGGCATATTATTATCCTATCCAAACGTTGATCGACGTTATCGCTGATTTTCCCACCCAAAAGCAGCATCTTACAATACAAAAAGCGCTCTGGAGGTCAGACCATCCTAAACGCTGTTTTTGGATAATATCATAGAATCGGAAAGTTCGCAAGGAAATTGTAACCGGACTCCGCTATTCGATTGGCAATACTCACGAATGGCGGCGCGCATTTCGTCCAGGCTGCTCCAGAAAGTACTGATCTGGCTGGCGTAGGCTGCAACAGCTTGCTGCCAGGCAGCCAATCCGGCCTCAGAAACAGGAAAGAGGTGTTCCATGCCTTCCGGCGGCGCGCCTCTTGCTTTGAGCACATATGGATAATCCGGGTAATACAACAGCCTGATTGCTTTCGACCGGGCAGCGATCTCTGCGCCCATGCGCACCAAACGGTGATCGACATGTCTGCCCAAGGCCAGGGGACTGACCAGAGTCGCCCCCTCCGGGATGGAGCGGCTGAGATCAGCCCCTAAATGATTAAGCAGCTCGGTCTCCCCAGGCTGGACCGGGGACCACAAGTCTTCCTCAAGCAGTACCAAGGGAGTCCCATTGGGCAGGCGGCGGTAGATACAATCGGGCAGGCCCAGTGAACGGGAACGAGCGCCCAGGTGCTGCATGGCGATTGCATCTTCGGTTTCTCTTTTTTGCACAGCGTCCCTGGCGGAGGTCATCCAGCGGGCATGGAGCGACTCGGCGAAGTGGGTGAGAGGACCGGGCGGCGGTTCTCCCGAGCACACCGTCCAGACTTCAACTCTGATGCCGCGTTGAGCCTGCTCCCACACCACGCCCCCACAAGACAGGGCAACATCATCGTAATGAGGCGAGAGATAGATCCAGGTCACAAGCTATTTTTACCACAGAATTGAAGCCTTCACCTTGCCTTGCTATCTGGCTGGTGTTATCATCTTGTGGGTACGGAGGTTGCCTGTTCATGTCCATCGTCCCCGCGGGGCCGTCACGTCGCCGCTTGATACTATTCTTCATAATACTGGCTACATTGCCGTGTTATTGCCTGGGATGGGTTGCATTACAAGTTGGGGCGGCCAATCGCTCAAGCACTGAGCCTTCGGCGACGGCAAGCTCAACGGCAACATCTACGCCAACTATGAAGGCTTCCCCGACTACATTTCTGACTGCCACTGTGACGGTCACCTTCACACAAACGATGACGCCTTATTACACGCCTACCCGTACCGAGACTGCCACGGCCAGTATCACCCCGACGATCACGGAAACGCCGACGGCGACAGCAACAGTGACCGCCACAGTAACACCAACCACAATCGCGGCTACACAGACGCCGACCGTGCTAGCCATTTCACCTGTCGGTACGCCAATCATCGACCCGACCAAGACACCGACTCCTAAAAAACACCGCTGACACACCTCATTTTTACCTGTTATTCGAGAATCCAAATCATTATGGGGATTTTATGAAGGATATCTTGCCATTTTTGAAAGAATTACTCTCTGCTCCGGGGTTATCCGGGAATGAAGCACCGATCCGGGAACTTGTTGAGAATGCCTGGAGACCGCTGGTCGATGAAATCGGGGTTGGCCGGCTGGGTAGTCTGCACGCATTACGGCGTGGAAACGGCGCCGAGCCGCGCCCCCGGGTGTTGTTGGCAGCCCACATGGATGCGATTGGATTGATCGTCACGAGTATCCAGGCAGGGCTGCTACATTTCACACAGATCGGCGGCATCGATGCACGCATTCTACCGGGTCAACGCGTTCTCGTACACGGGCGCAACCCTTTAATCGGGGTTGTCGTCCAGCCACCGGACCGACTGCTGCCGCCTGGTTCTGGGGAAAAACCGGTGGCGATGGAGCATCTCCTGATAGATATTGGATTGGCTCCTGAACGCGTGGCTACTCTTGTACGGCCTGGAGACTTGATCTCCTTCGACCAACCCCCGATCGAGCTTTCAGGGGATGTTATTTGTGGCCATAGCCTGGATAACCGCGCCTCTGTTGCCTCACTGACGGTGTGCTTACGCGAGCTGCAATCCCGCTTGCACCTGTGGGACGTCTATGCAGTAGCCACTTCCCAGGAAGAAGTAACCTTGGGCGGTGCACAGACAGCGGCGTTCGAAATCCATCCTGACCTGGCGATTGCGATTGACGTTACTTTTGCCAAGGGTCCCGGAATTACGGATTACAACGCCTTTGGACTGGGTAAGGGATTGACGCTGGGCTGGGGACCGAACGCCCATCCATACCTGCACGACAGCTTGAAAGAACTGGCGGATGACCTTGAAATTCCATACCAGGTAGAGCTAATGCCCCGGCATTCCGGTACCGACGCATACGCGATACAGGTCGCTCAGGAAGGTATCCCCAGCATGGTGGTCGGCATCCCCCTCCGGTACATGCACACCCCGGTCGAAATTGTATCGATGAAAGACATCCGCCGGGTTGGAAGGCTTTTGGCTGAATATGTTTGCCGCCTGC
>JAQTMA010000284.1 GCA_028714615.1 Anaerolineaceae bacterium
TACCAAGGTGACCACGGACGACCGGCGGCACCAAGGCGACACGGGCGACCCATGGGTCGCCCCTACGAAAGCGGAACAAGCAGATCAAATTGAAAGGAGCGTGTATGGAAAAGCTTAAATTGTTGTTGGGTTCGCGCAAGTTTTGGGCGGCGCTGGTCGGTTTGGCGCTGGTAATGGTCAAGGCTTATTTCCCCAATTTTCCGCTGCAAGAGGAGGAGCTGACCCGGGTGATCTACCTGCTGGTCGCCTACATCCTCGGCACCGCTGTGGAGGACGGCCTGGGGACGCGGGGAACCGCATGAGCATGCTGGCGGATTTCCGCGGTTGGGTAGCCGGCCTGCTGCAAGACCCGGCCGGCCTGATCTACGAGGCGGACCACCTGGATGCGGCCGTCCGCATGGCGCTGCGCGAGTACGGATTGGCGCGCGGCATCGTCGAGACGATCCAGGGGCTGGATGGAGCAGTTGCAACCAGCGTGACCGGCATCGAGGAGGGGGTGATCGTGCTGGGCGCCGCCGGGTACGCAGCAGCCGGCCGGGTGGCGCGGCGAGCAGAGGCTTTCAGCCTGGGCCAATCCGTCCCGACTGGGCTGGTCAAATGGGCTTCCGACCGGCTGGAACGCTTCGGCGAGCTGTTGGAAGTTATCCGGTTAGGGAGGCTGCGAGCAGCAGACGCCCCGGCCTGGTCCCCCACCGGATGGCGCCTGGATGAATGGGATGCAAGGGCAACACGGGATGCAGAGCGATGAAACAGATCGCCTTGATGCATGAAACGGTTAGCAGTCTGGTTTTGGAAGGGGCGGGCAGCGCCCGCCCCTTCCGGGGAGCCCGCTATCTACCGGCGGGCGGCGCGGAGGAAGTGCTGGAGGAGCAGATCGACCTGCTGCTGGAAGATAGCGCGCCATCAGAAATCGCAAGCGGCATGAGCCGCCTGGAGCGTTTTTTGGGGCTGGCGCGGACCAGTTTCCGTAACCAATGCGGGCGGCCGGTCTACCTGACGGTCGTCGGGGCGGAGGGGGAGGAGGCGTGGCGCAGCCTGGTGCAGGACGGCTGGGTGGAAACACTGGGCGGAGGGCGCTCACGCGGCTCATTGGGCGTCAGGCTGCACCTGCGTCGCGAGAATGCCTGGGAAGCACCCGAGACTGCGCTGCCGCTCTCGAACCGCGGTGGGACGCGCGTAACGGCGCCGCTGCCGGTCTCCAACCATACCGACTGGCACAGTGGGCACGATAACTACGTCGAGATCGCCGGGAGCGACGTGACGGGCGACCTGCCCGCCGCGATGCGCCTGGAGCTGACCAACCTGGGCGGCTCGGCCACCACGTACCTGTTCATCGGACTGGACCAGCACCCCAGCGGCTCGGAATTCTTCAGCCCATGGTTGGAGGCGGAGGACGCGCTGATGGTGGTGGGAGTGGACGACGCAGCCTGCAGCGCGGGCAAGAAGGTCAACCTGGCCTGGCAAGGGAGCGAAGAAACGGAGCTATGCGCCTGGTCGCTGCGCGAACCGCAGCCGGCTCGGGCAGGCGGGCGCTTCTTCAAGGTCATAGCGCGGGCGACCGACGGGGGTATCCACGAGGCGGATGTGTGGCTGCGCACTTGCCTGCGGGTCAATGGCAGCCCGGTTTGGGACGGCGCCTGGACGCTGGCGCCAATCGATCAGGAGCTGGTGGAGCTAAACTTGCTGCCTCTGCCGCCTTACCTGGCGGGGTTGGATTCGCTGGCGGGGATCAGCCTGGCGCTGCAAGCCCGCTGCAGCGCGAGTGGGAGCCATGGCTTTGCGCTCGACTATCTGCAGATCACCCCGCTGGATGGCTGGCGTCGACTGGTCTCGACCGGGCGTGGGGTGCCGGACGACTTCATCCTTTATGAAGACGGGCTGCGCAGCCTGGTCTACACCGGGCCGGAGGGGCGCCTGTTCGAAACGGATTTCGTCGCCTACGGCGATGCGCTTCGCTTGCAGCCGGGGATCACTCAGCGCCTGGTAGTGCTGCAGGCAGCCGGCAACGGGCAAGCCCTGGCAGAGCGCGCCATGGCCGTGCAGGCGTTCACCCGGGCACGCAGGCGCAGCCTATGAGCCTGAACGTTTCGCTGCTTTCGCTTGATTTTCAGCCGCGGCAGGCGCCGCCCGGGGTGCATATGCGGGTGGTTCGTCATAGCTGGACGGCGGTGGGCGGACCGGACACGGCCGAACTGCTCTCTGAGGGCGCGGAAGAAGCCCTGGCCGAGTTGGCCGGCTGGCTGCGCTGCCCATTGATGATCTCGCGGACGGAGGGACTGCCGGTGTGGTGGGGTTACCTGGAAGGGGTATGGCTGCGTAAAGGCCAGGTGGAGATGGGCGCCAGCCTGGATGGAATGGCCAACCGGGTGCGGGTGAGCTATATACCGCTGCCCGGCGGACCGCGGAGGTATACGGACTGGTTCGAGGATGCGCGCAGCCAGCGGCTGTTCGGGGTTAAAGAGTTGCAGGCCTTGGCGGGAGCGGAGGGCTGCTCGCCGGAAAGCGCGGACGGCCTGGCAGCGGCTTTACTGGCGGAACACGCTAACCCGCCGGGCGAGTTGCGGCGAGTGCGCTCTCCGGATGCCATAACACTGAAAGCGCGACGGGCATGTGAAGGACGCCTGGTAGCCCGCGGGTGGTGGCACAGCCTGGGCTGGCGCGCATACCAACAGCCGGCCGGCCTCGAACAGAATACCGCCGCAGCGTCCGGGTCGCAGGGCTTTGGGACTCCGGAAGCGCCGATGCTGCGGCAGCGTTTCGTCGCCAGCGTCGGGGTGGAGACGTGGCTTGTGGACCGGGTGGGGCTGCATCTGCGTAAGGTGGGTAACCCGGACGATTCCGTGGTGGTCGAGCTGCGCCGTGCGAGCGGCGAGCTGCTCTCCACAGGGCAGATCGCCGCCTGCGACCTGATTCCCGGTCAGGGCTGGGTGGAGCTGCTGCTGAACGGAGGACCGGCAGCCATCGTCCCCGGGGCGGGGTACGAACTGCGCCTACGCCGCAGCGGCGGCCTGGATGCGCTGAATGCCTACCGCGTGGACCACGACCTGAGCGCGAACCGCGAAGACGGCTCCTTTGACTGGTGGGATGGGAGCAACTGGGTGGATGTGCAACCGCCGGCCAGCCTGCTTTTTAAGCTGGCGGGTACAGAGGACAGCCTGGCTCAGGTGCGGCGCATGCTCCTGGCAGGGGCAGGCGGGCAGTTCTTGAGCGGCGTTAAGGCTCCGGTGGGCGGGGTGTGCGCCGGGTTGTGGCGGGACGGGCAGTCCAGCGCGCGGGAGGAGGTGGAGCGTTTGCTGGCGCTGGGGACGAGCGAGGGTCGTCGCTTGTTGGCGCGGGTCGACGAGTACCGGCGGGCGGTGATCGGACAGGCGCCGCTGCCGGGCGAGCAGGATTACTACTTGATGAGCGACGGCGGTGTACTGGATGCCTTCCGGCGGCGCCTGCTGCCGGGGGAGTGCCCGGTGGGGGTATGGGCCCACGGCGCGGACATCGCCGTCCTGGCGCCGGGGGGGAAGGCGGGGGTGTGGATTGAGCGGGCGACGTGGGATGAAGGGAAGGGAAGGTTGGAGCTAGGGTAATCCGCTAATTGGGCCGCGTTACCCTGTACAGCGGTTCTCGTAGCCTTCGTAACGGAATGTAAAGCTTTTCACGACTCGATAATCGTAGTATTATTGGCGTAGACCATGCAACCTGATGTTCAGACATCCTGCGCGGCAGGTTAACCACTCATCGATCAGCATTCAATCTGGAGGGAGATATGGAAAAGGACAAGCTGCTCAATCTGATGCGGTTCTGGTTGTTTGGAACATTCATCATCGTGTTCGCAGCCACATTCACGTACGTGGGGTTGTTCACCGATCGGGACTGGGTACAGGCGCTGACCGCCAGCCTGCCGATCTGGGGGATAACTGCCGTGCTGTGCGTGATCTGGTACTTTGTGTACAAATGGTACGCAGATCGTAAGTTCAAATAAAGGCTGAAGCGCTCAATACGGAAAAGGCGCCCTGACCCGCAAGCGCGCTACACAAAGCACACACTCCGGGCCAGGCGCGCCGGCCCACAAGGTTTGCTACGCAAAGGTCGCACTACAAACCATACCGCTTGTAATGCTTGTATTAGCGCGCCTGGTTTCATCGACGAAATCCGAACGAATAAACGCCCTGGCCGGTTTTCTCACTCTGACCAGGGTATTTGTTTTTTCGTTTCACAGAATGCTGTATACTGTGTATATCCGAAACGTCTCCGCCACTGGAGAAGCGTATGACCGACTCAGGCGCTGCGAACACCCTGTTTTTTGGAGATAACCTGGCGATCTTGAGAGAGCGGGTGATCGATAACAGCGTCGACCTGGTCTATCTGGATGCGCCATTCAACCCAAGCCATACCTCCTACACGTTTGTCAAGAGCGAGAGCGGTCAGGATTCCGTATCCCCGATAGAGTCGACCGGCGATAGCTGGCATTGGAATGCCGGGACAGAGGAGGTTTTCCAGGCGATCATTTCCTCGGGACCTCAGCCGGTTGCCCTGGCGCTCGGTTCGTTCCTTCAATCGATTGGAAAGAACCCAATGATGGCCTCATTGGCGACCATGGCCGCCTGCTTGATCGAACTCCACCGGGTATTGAAGCCCACCGGGAGCCTCTACCTGCACTGCGATCCAAGCGCCAGCCATTACCTCAAAGTTGTCCTGGATACCATTTTTGGGGTGGAGCACTTTGGGAATGAGATTGTCTGGCAGCGCACCAATGCCAAGGGTCTGGCCTTTACACGCTTTGCCTCCAATCACGACATCCTCCTGCGCTATACAAAAACGAACCATTGGACCTGGAACCCGCAGTTTACACCCCTCGATCCAGCATACGTCGAGAAGTTTTACCGATTTGTCGAGCCGGGGACGAAGCGACGCTATCAACTGGCCGACCTGACCAATCCGAACCCGGACCGGCCTAACCTGACGTATGAGTTTTTGGGGGTCAAGCGCGTGTGGCGGTGGACCCAAAAGCGCATGCAAGCAGCATACGACAATGGCCTTATCGTTCAAAGCCTACCCGGAAGGGTACCACGCCTGAAACGGTACCTGGATGAGCAAAAGGGCAATTCGATC
>JAQTMA010000285.1 GCA_028714615.1 Anaerolineaceae bacterium
GCCGCAACCAGCACAGGTCCTCCTGCCGCCAGGATAGTCGCCCATAATACCAGCAGCGGTCGCTCCGGGAAGAGTTGCCAGGCCAGTTGCAGCGTAGCCACTGCCAAAGCGATGAAAGTTGCTACGTTAAAGCAGAAGGCAATCGATAAGAGATCGGCGCCTGTCAACCGGTGCAGTCCGGCCAGCAAAGTGGGGTAGAGCGGCGGCCACCAGGTCAATGGGGTATTGTCGTAACTGATATACCCGCGCCCGTCTGTCAGATTGCTGGCCGTAAATAGATAATTGACCCCATCCGTCGAGACTCCCAGGCCAACTGGCGCCAGGCCGGTGTATAGGATGAACCCGATCAACAACGCGGGGAACAGAATCAACCAATGCAGATATGGTTTGATGCGAGTTACCATAGTCGGGTTAACCGTGTAGAATTGAGTGGAACGGATTGCTTGACGGGTAGATTATACACCTTGCATCTTTTTCTTTTTCAAGGGATGGAGTATTCCGTGTGGCCGGCCAGACACGAAGCTGTGGAGAAGGATCGAGACTATGAATGCTCCTATCGATTGGTTGCTTGACGGTGAACCCTGGATCGAATACCGGACCCGGCGCGATTTGCTGGGACAATCCGAGGAACATCCCCAGGTGATATCTGCCCGCAGCTCCATGCTGGCGAATGCCCAGGTACAGAAGCTGGTTGCGGAACTGGCAGGCTGGCCTGGGACAGTCATCTCCAGCCACAAGAGCGCCGGCCAGCCATTTCACAAACTGACCTTTATTGCTGACCTCGGGTTGGTTTCCCATGACCCCGGTGTGGATGCCATCGTTGCCCGCGTCCTGCAGCGCCAATCGGCCGAAGGACCTTTCCTTCTCCCCGTGAACATCTCTACAAGTTACGGGGGATCGGGTCAGGATCAGTGGGGCTGGGCGCTATGCGATGCTCCTTTGATCGTTTATTCCCTGGCTAAGTTCGGCCTGGCCAACGAACCGGCGGTCCGAACGGCGCTTGAGTACCTGACCGGCCTGGTGCGCGACAATGGCTGGCCCTGCGCAGTTTCTAAAGAGTTGGGCAATTTCAGAGGGCCAGGTCGGAAAGACGACCCTTGTCCATTTGCGAATTTAGCCATGCTAAAGGTTTTATCAGAAAGCGACTCATTCCGTGACAGCCCTGCCTGTCACCGAGGGGCAGACACCTTGCTTCGTTTGTGGGATGAAAGCACCACGCGACATCCCTACATGTTCTACATGGGCGCAGATTTTCGCAAACTCAAGGTCCCTTTTGTATGGTACGACCTGTTGCACGTGCTGGACGTGCTGTCCCGTCTCGCCTGGCTCAAGCAGGATGCTCGCTTCCTCGACATGCTCGCCATCTTGAAAAGCAAGGCGGATCAGCAAGGCTGCTTTACAAACGAGTCGATTTGGACCGCGTGGAAGGATTGGGAGTTTGGACAGAAACGAATGCCTTCTCGCTGGTTGACCCTGTTGGCGTGGCGCATCATTACAAGGGTGGAGACCGCTCCCGGCTAGCCCACGACCATTTTAACGCATATTGGTGATTGGAAAGGGGATGCAAGCATGAATTGCTGCCAGGGAATCGAAGAGTTGTTTGACGAAAAGTACGTCCGCGGAGAACTGCAGCAGTATCGCACAAAAGGCGCGCAGAAGACCACCCGCATGCTGATTGCTGCCCTCAAAGCTGAGGAGGTCCAGGGATTGTCCCTGCTTGATATCGGTGGAGGGGTTGGGGCGATCCAACACGAGTTGCTGGCTGCTGGCCTGAAAGAAGCCACGGATGTAGATGCCTCCCAGTCCTATCTCAAGGCCGCCAGGGCGGAAGCCGAACGGCGCGGCATTGCCGACCGAGTGAATTTTCGGCATGGGAACTTCGTGGACCTGGCCGCCCAGGTCACCCCGGCAGATATCGTAACGCTCGATCGCGTGATCTGCTGTTTCCCCGATATGGATAAACTGGTGAGCCTGTCAGCCGCCCGCGCCCGAAAGTACTATGGCGTGGTCTACCCGCGGGACGTCTGGTGGGTTAAGATCGGGGCAACCATCATGAATATTTACTTCCGGCTCAAAAGCAGCAAATATCGCACATTCTTGCATCCAAACCGAGAGGTAGAAGCTCTGATTAACAATAGCGGCCTCAAGCCGCGCTTCTACCGCCAGACACTGGTCTGGCAAGTAGCGATCTACGCTCGTTAAGAAGGCCATTGGAACCTATCCCCGTTCGCGATAATGGGTTCCTAAACCTCGCACCCTGCTGGGTTCGATATAATATGGAGCGTCGAAGGGAGCCAACCATGAAAAAACAGCAGCTACTGGAAAAAATAGACCAGGACTGGAAGGCGTTTCAGGAGTCCTATACCGGTTTGACGGACTCTCAAATGCTAGAGCCGGGCGTCACGGACGACTGGTCGGTGAAAGATATCCTCGCCCACGTGACCTGGTGGGAGCAAGAGGCCGTCAAATACTTGCCGCTCATCCTCCAGGGAGGCCGGCCGCCGCGCTACAAGGACCTGTACGGCGGCATCGACGCCTTCAATGCCCAGATGACCGACCAGAAACGGGGTCTCACGCTCTCCGACGTGCTGCGGCAGCAGGATGAAACCCATCGCCGGCTGATCGAAACCGTCCAAAGCGCGCCCGAAGACCAATTCACCCGCGAGACGCCTTTCCGCCGCCGCCTGCGGTTGGATACCTACAGTCATTACCCGATCCACACCCAGGCCATCCGCGAGTGGCGCGAGCGGTCAGCCTGAGCTGGATAAAGCCCAGTTTGACCGGTATAAACAACGCTATTCCCCGTATGGTTCGGTTGCCTCTCTCTACTTATGGGAGATCGCAATAGAACCCATCCAATGCTAAGACGATTAAGATCGATTCAAACTTTCAACCAACGCCCTTAGTTCGCATACTAATTGTTTCCAGGCCTGGTAAGAGGTCGCTAGGGTGTCTGCATGGCTTCCCCAGGCAACCGCTTGCCGAAGACGCTCAGTGCAATCGGGCGGCTTGACCTGGAAATGCTCGATGAATTCTCCCGAACGCTTGCGGCTGGGGAAATAGGTATTGTTCAAGGCAAACATCGCCTGGAGAAAGTGATCCAGGGCTAAGTCGAGTGCAAAATGATAAAAAAGGACGTCCTTCCAGCGGGTGGCACGCTCTAAATTTTCCACATCATTCAGCGCTTCCAGGTGGTAGCTCACGACCGCTTCCGCCATTTGGGGAGGATAGATCTTCAGGCGATATTTGAAGGCTCGGAGTACGCCATCGGGATCGTACAACGCGCGCATCGTATTCCACATCGCGCAGCGACCCAATGGATAGAAGTCGTTATCCTCCCGTCCTAAATGCTTGCCTGTCAGAATGTCCTCGAGTTCCGTGCGGGCTTCCGCAACGGTGAAATACAGCAGCCAGGTTTCAATCCCACACACGCAGCAACGGTCGCACATTCCCCAATGCTTGCTTTCCGATCCGCCCACGTCAAAGGGCTCAACGTTCTCATGGAGGGACTCCAGCAGTTCGCGTCGTTGCTCCGCTTGGGGAATATGGGTGCAGTAGATGAATAAATCGATATCGCCTTCACCCGGTTGGGGTAGCGCCCTCTCCCCGCCGCTCCAACCCACCGCGCGGACGCAGGGATTGGCAGCAATGGCAGTCGCCACCTTGTAGATTGCATTTTCCACCGGGTTCGTCATGGGCGCTCCATCACAAATTCCGCGTAGGGTTTGTTGACCTGGAGGGTGTATCCCGGTTTTGATTTTTGGGACTCAATCCAGTCCAGCATGAACGCTTTGGGCAGTTCCGGCGACAGGTAGTTGGCCCCTTCGAACAGTTCCCGGTCATCCTGAAGCTGCCCGACCCGGCGCGCCTCGGCAAGCACCTCCTGGTGCGGGGTCCACAGGCATATGCCCAACGTGACCCAGGTCCCCAGGGGGATGGAGAAGCTGTCGATCAACGCCAGCGATTCAGCCACTGTCTCAGGGTTCTCCCCGGGCGCTCCGATCATCAGCGAAGCGCCAAAGGGGATGCCCGCTTTTTCCAGGCAGGCAAAGGAGTCGCGGACATCGGCCACCGTATAGCCGCGCCGCATGCGCGCCAGCATCGCATCGGACCCGCTCTCGACCGACAGGTTGAGGTAGCCGCAGTCTGAGTCTTTCAGCAGGCGGCAGAAATCGTCGGTGATGCCCATGGGGCGCAGGTCGCCGGTTCCCCAGCGGATGTCCAGCTTGCGCGCCAGGATTTCCCGGCAGATGGCCTCCGTATGCCGCTTGGGCGCGTTGAAATTGTTCTCGCAGAACATGATCATCTTGGGGTTTTTCACGCGCTGCACGTGTTCGATCTCATCCACCACGCGCCGGGGTGATTTCAAGCGGTAGCGCGCACCCTCCAGCGAGCGGTAGGGGCAGTAGGAGCAGCGGAAGGCGCAGCCGCGCTTGGTGAGGATGGCTGGCGAAATGCCGTGCTGGTCGTACCGTTCCAGGTCGAACAGCTCGTAGGCCGGGAAAGCGGTCTCGTCCAGGGCTTCGATGCGTTGGCGCGGCACCTTGAGGAATTCCCCGCCGCTGCGGCAGATGCAGCCCGGGACGGTTGTGATATCGCCGCCTTCTTCCAATCTTTTCAAATACAGCGGGAAAGAAAAGTCGGCTTCGCCGCGGATGCCGTAGTCGAGATCGAGATACCCCAACCAATCCCGGGCGTAGTAATTGAACCCCGGCCCACCTAATAGGATGGGGACGCTGGTGACCCGCCGGATGCAGTCCATCACTTGCTTGACCTGCAAGCGTAAATCGAGGTGGCGGGTGTTAAACTCGGCGGCTTCATCGATCACATAGGCGTGCACCAGGCGGATCGAGATGCCGATCACGTCCGGCGCAAAGCGGGTAACGTGCGCCTTCAACTCGGCGGCAAGGTCGTGGGCAAACAGGCATTCAAACACCTCTACGGTATGCCCGGCCTTCAAGGCGGCCCCAGCCACGTAAGCAGGGCCGGCGGGCGAGGCTGCCAGGCTGTTGGCGGAGATCAGCAGGATTTTCATAGCTCACCTCTGG
>JAQTMA010000286.1 GCA_028714615.1 Anaerolineaceae bacterium
CGGCAAAGCCATCGCGCTGTCCGGTAGCCTGCATGAGATGCTCGAACTCACCCAGGTCTGCGCAGGGACGCACGATAACACCCTTTTTTTCTGCCAGACGGATGTTGTAGCGTGTTTTCTGCTTCATTCGCCCCAGGACTGCCTCTTCACCCCCCTCCAGGCTGACCAGCAGCGTGCGCACCGGTTGGATGGCGTGGGCCGATAGGCGGAAACCCGGTAAGCAGCGGCGGGCGAATTCCTCCCCCTCTCGCTCCAACACATCCGGCTCCACTTTGAGAAAAACCGCCTTTTCGCGGCGGCACAAGGAGTCGATATCGGGCCACAGGCTTGACCAATCCAGGCCAATAGGTCCCTTAGGAATATAAGCCAGGGTGAAACCCAGGCGGATGGGGCGGAAAAGCACCTGCGCGCCGACCCGGCCATGAGCCACCCAATGCGCGCGCCAGCCGAAGTTCGATTTTAACTCTCCCCAGTCCGGCGCCTGGAGCAAATGCGCCTCCGGGCGGGATTCCAGGAATTCCTCCCATTGCCCGCGGGTCAGCTCAGGCATGCTTCTACTGCCCGCGCAAACCGACCACGGTACCCACCGTGCGCAGCATAATAACGATATCCATCAACAAGGTGCGGTGCTTGATGTAATAGAGGTCGTATTCCAGCTTGACGGCAGTATCCTCAACGGTCGCTGCGTAGCCAAAATTTATCTGCGCCCAACCGGTTATGCCGGGTTTGACGAGTAATCGCGCCCGGTAAAACGGGATTTCTTTCTGCAGTTGGGTGACCAGCTCCGAACGCTCGGCGCGCGGCCCAACCAGGCTCATCTCCCCCTTCAAAACGTTCAAGAATTGAGGCAACTCGTCCAGGTGACTTTTGCGCAAAAGCACGCCGGTTCGGGTAATGCGGTCATCATTCTGGGTGGTGACCCTCACTTCCCCTTTGGGTTCTGAGTCTTTGCGCATGGTGCGGAATTTGATGATCCGGTAGGTTTTGCCGTTCTTCCCCAAGCGGTTTTGCAAAAAGAAAACCGGAAAGCCTGTATCGATCAGGATGGCAAAGGCAATAAATGGGAGGATGACCAGGAGAGCCAGGCTGCCCGCTAACCCGCCGATGATATCGATCAGGCGTTTAATCGCTTCGTAGATGCCGCTGGCATGCGCCTGGTCAACGAAGGAGCGCAAAATCCAGTCCGAATCCAGATAGAAAATGGGCACCCGGCCAAGGGTCTCTTCATAAAAAATCGGCATGGTAGTCACTTCCACGCCCTGTTCCTCCGCGTCCAGAATAGATTGGAACATGTTCCCGCTCATCTCGCCCGATATGGCAAAGATGATATCGGAGACACATTCCTCTTTCACTACCTGGAGCAAATGCTCCGAATTCCCCAGGACGGAGTAATCGCCGATGATCTCATTTTCCTTTTGGGGGTCGTCATCGACCATGCCCACCACGAAGAAAGGCGGCGGCCACAGGTCATCCAGGATATGTAACAAAGCCTTTCCTGATTTTCCTGCTCCGACAATCAGCACACGGCGCATGAACGAGGGGGCGGTAAACACTTTGATATATAGCATGCGCCAGGTTAAGGTAAGAATAGCTGCGGCAATGATGAAGGCTGCAACGCTAAATCGGGGCAAGGTCTTTGGGGGAAGAACGAAAAAGATGGGTAAGTAAATCGCCAGGCTGGCTAACACAGCCACGCTAACCCCTTGGAAGGTATCTCGCGGGCGGTTGGCTCGCCGGATATCGTACAGCTCGACCAGTAAAACCACCCAGGCAACCGGTAACAGGTAGAACCAGAATGCCGGGCGAGTTTTTAAGAATTCCCAGGAGAAGTGCAGCCACTCATTGCCGCGTTCCGCCCAGAAATACAGCGCAGCCAACAGAGCCAGTCCAGCGGACAGGATATCCCCCGCCAACAGTAAAAAGTAACGCTCGCTCGGGCGCAAGCGCCAGGCTATCGATTTTCGTGCTTGCGCTTTGACTTTGATGGTTTCAGCCACTGCCTACTGCCTTTTCATGAATAGATTGGAAACCAGGCTCCACAAGAAACCCGATCCCCAGGAAAGATGCATGGTAGCAATCCCCAATGGCACACCCAGCCCGAGGCCGGCATCTTGCTTTTCAATCGCCATCTGAGCTCCTGCCAGAAATAAGACGCTCAGGTAAACCAACAGTTCCGCCGCAAGCAGCCAACGGGCGGGTGAAAGGAAGGGAGCTACCAGCGTCACTACCACCAGGCTGCCGACAAAAAGCGGTGGGAGAGCTTGCCGCCAACGCAGGCTGCCCGGGTAACGCCGTAGCATGCGTTGTTTCCAATATCCATAACGCCAATACTGCCGCGCCAGCTCAACCAGGGTAGAGCGGGCAAAATACACCGAGCGGATGCTCGGGTCGAGCCATACGACGCCGCCGTGCTGCCGGATGCGCGTGTTGAACTCGTAATCCTCGTTGGTCAAGAGCGTCTCATCGAAAGGACCGATGCGGTCGATCAGCTTTCGTGGAAAAGCTCCGAAGGGGACGGTATCCACCGCACCTGCCTGGCTGGTGTAGCGATAGCGGGCGTCGCCAACCCCTAAGGGATGGGCGGCCACCACCGCGATGGCTCGCGCCAACCAGCTTGAAGCGCCGGGTTGGATGTTCCAGACGCCGCCAACGTTATCGCCCAAACCCTGTTGAAGGTCGGCCAGGCAGCGCTCGACGTAATCGGCTTCGGGTACAGAGTGCGCGTCCAATCGGACGAGATATTCTCCATGTGCAGCAGTAATCGCTCGATTTAATGCAGCCGGGATGGCTTTCTGTGGATTATCGACAATCCGTACGCATAAATCCGGGTGAGCAGATTGGAAAATGGCAATTTCTTCCCGGGTATGGTCCGATGAAATCCCATCCGCGATGACCACCTCCAGGTTTTCGCGAGGGTAGGTCTGCATGTGGACTGCCTGGAGCAACAAGCCAATGGTAGCCTGCTCGTTGTAACAGGGAACGATGATCGAAACAGAGGGCATCGGGTTTCCTTCGCACCCCAGGGTGGACTCGTTTCTGCTTACTTTATGGCAGATGTGGGTTTCCTCGCAGTCACGTTCACGGTATCTTCCGGTTTTACTACCGGTATTTTTACCACAAAACTGCTACCCTCTCCGGGATTACTGAGCACCTGTATTGTACCACCTTGAGCCTGTACCAATTCCCGCGCGATCGCCAATCCTAACCCGACCCCACGCCCACCACCGCCCCGCCGGGCTTTATCCGCCTGGTAGAAACGTTCGAAGATACGTTCGCGCACATCGGCAGGGATGCCGGGACCAAAATCGATTACACGCACTTCTACCTCATTCCCCTTGTGCGCCGCCAGTAAAGATACTTTTCCACCGGGTGGTGTATATTTGATGGCGTTATCCAGCAAATTGGTAAACACCTGAATCAGACGGTCCTCGTCGCCGGTCAGCTCCGGAAGAGGTTGGATCTCCACCTGCAATTCCACCTGGGCTTGTTTCGCCTGGAGACTCATCCGGTCAGCGATGCGACCCAACAATGCAGCCAGGTCCAGCGGAGTCCGCTGTAGAATGGCCGTACCAGCGTCCAGGCGGGCCAGGGTGAGCAGATCGAGCACCATTCGATCCATTCGACCTGCCTCGTCAGAAATCACCCCTGCGGCCTGTTGTAGGGCTTCTGGGGTGCTGGCGGCGCCATCCAGGATGGCCTGAGCAAAACCCTGGATAGAAGTGAGTGGGGTTTTTAGCTCGTGGGAAACATTGGCAACCAGGTCGCGCTGTGATTGTTGGCTGGCTTGCACCCGCTGGGTCATCTCGTTAAATGCAATCGCCAGATCCCGCACTTCGCTTGGACCCTCCGGACGGATTGCCTGATATTGCCCGCTGGCGGCCTGGCGGGCTGCCCTGGCTATGTGCTGTAAAGGCGCACTGATCCAGCGCGACATCAGTATCCCAAGGATGACGGCCAGCAAGAAGGCTAGACCCCCGATGCGCACAACCAATAGGGTAAACTCATCCCGCAATACCGTCAGGAACGCCACCCGCGGTCGCAATACTGCGGCCAGCACGAAGTGCTGATCGTCCAACTGACCCAACCGGTACAGCCAGACTGCTCCAGAAGCGTCGCGAATACTGATGGGTTGGTTGAGACTATCCGCCTGGGGTTCCAGGGGGGTAGGGAGCCGGTTCAATGCTGGAGACGTTCCCAGGCGCGAGTCGGCCAGGAGTGAACCATCCTGATTGAGAATAACCACTCTCACTTTGAGGAGGTTATCTTCGCGCTGGATGACGCGTTGCAGGCGCTCAGCCTGGAATGGTTCCAACGCATCCAGCCGTAAGGTGATGGCAGTAACCGAGACTTTGAGGTGCTGAACGGCCTGGCGGTAAATAACCGGGTTACGCAACAGGTAAACGAACAGGCTGATGCCCACTACCCCCAAAATTACTGCAATCAAGGCAAAGTAGGTCAGCCATAAGCGGGAACGTAGGGAGGAAAACATCAAGCCACCAATTTGTACCCAACCCCGGTAATAGTTTCAATACGCACCCGGCACTCGCCAAGTTTTCGACGCAACTGAGCAACATGTACATCGACCGTGCGGGTCTGGCCGAAGAAATCGTAGCCCCAGGCCAGGTTGAGTAATTTTTCGCGAGTCAACACCTGCCCGGCATTCTGAGCCAACGCCAGCAGTACTTCAAACTCCTGAGTGCGCAGATCGAGTAACCGGCCTGCAGCATGTACTTCGCGCCGCGCCGGATCGACCTCCAGGTCACCCAGGCGCACCATCCGGAATTCCTCGGTTGTCGTGGTGCGCTCTCCCCTGCGCAAGATGGCCTTGACACGGGCGGTCAGCTCCCTCGGATTAAACGGCTTGGTCAGGTAATCGTCCGCACCTAACTCCAATCCGAGGATCTTATCCACATCCTCATCGCGAGCCGTCACCATGATAATGGGAAT
>JAQTMA010000287.1 GCA_028714615.1 Anaerolineaceae bacterium
TCCCCGGTATCCTGCTGATAGCCATTGCCAGCGGCATCGCCTATACGGCTTACCGCCTGTTTATGGATATGCAAAGTGGCATCTTCGAACGGTTCCACTCAATGCCGATTGCGCGTTCCGCCGCACTGTGGGGACACGTGCTGACCTCCCTGGTATCCAATGCGATCTCGGTGGTCATCATCATTCTCGTAGCGCTCATTATGGGCTTCCGCTCTCCGGCAGGGGTACTGGCCTGGCTTGCCGTAGCCGGTATACTGGCGTTGTTTACGCTGGCACTAACCTGGATCGCGGCGATAGCTGGGCTGTCCGCAACATCGGTGGACGGCGCAGGCGCCTTTTCCTATCCGATTATCTTCCTGCCGTTTATCAGCTCGGCGTTTGTGCCGACCAAAACAATGCCTTCAGTCGTTCGCGCCTTTGCCGAAAACCAGCCGGTAACTTCGATCGTGAATGCCATCCGGGCTTTGCTGTCCGGTCAGCCGGTGGGCAACGATATTTGGGTCGCTCTTGCGTGGTGCGTCGGGATTATGCTTGTGGCCTACATCTTTGCGATGAGAGCGTATAAAAAACGGGTGTAAAAATAATATTACATTCGCCTTGTGCCAGAAAGGCGTTCCGTGGTTGTCCTTTTTCAAGTTGTCTTTGGCGAGCAGCCACCCGCGGGGCTCGTATCCGATCTGCGTGGAACAGTTCCTCCTGGAATCGCTGCCTGGCGCGCCTGATCGACAATCCGTATGATTTTCGTTTCACGAGCAACCTCGACCTGGAGGTCCACCTGCAAGATGTGGGGGCTACCATCTCGGGAGCTGCACTCTACGAGCTGAGGCTGCTTCACTGAGGCCAACATGGAAACCCACTCCTATCCATCCCGGTCGGGGGCCAGGGCCCCCGACCTAGGCGCGGCGCTCCTCGTCGCGGGGCTGGTGATCGTGCTGGAAATCGCCAGCACCGCCATCCCCGTCGCCGGCTGGCTGATCGTGCTGCCCTTTGAGGTCGGCGTTTACCTCGTCCAGGGCATCCTGGCGGGCGTCTTCCTGGGGCGCGATCCACGCTACTCCACTCGCCATGCCGGGCATTTCCTGGGCATCGGCGCCCGCTCGGCGCTGTGGACCGGGGGGTTGTCGCTGGTAGTCTCGCTGCTCACGATTGCGGTGATGGTGCCGGTGACCTTCGGCGCGGTGCTGGTCGGGCTGCCGGCGCTGGCAGTCACGTTCCTCGCCGACCTGGCGAGCAATGTCCTGTTCTCTGCGCTGGGAGCGTGGATCTATTCGTTCAGCGGTGGCAAGGGAGCGGTGGGATTATCGTGTGCACTCGCGGCCGTACTTTTAGCGTGCGTCTGGTTGGCACTGGCGGTGGGGATGGTGGCGCTGGTCGTGTTTGGAGTAGGGCGCATACCGCCGGTGCATCTGCCGCCGGTCAAGCTGCCGGCGATGTGGTTACCCACGATTCAGTGGCCGTTTTGAGCTGCGCGATTTTATGATGGATCAGCGGGCGTCATCGTACTTTCCCCAGTCGAGTCCGACAACCTGCGCATCCATTTCATCGAGTGAAAGCATTTCCCCTTCGTCACCTCCGAGCGCTCCAATCTTGACGATCCTGCGATGAGAAAAAGATCCCCTTGACATCTTCTTTCCTCTATACTATACTTACGCTGTAAGTTTACAATGTAAGTATGGAGAGGACGAAGATCATGGCGAAATCTGGTGAGTCACTTACCCGGCATCGGGTGTTGGAAGCAGCCCTCCGCATAATTGATCAAGAGGGCCTGGAAGGCTTTAATATGCGCAAACTCGGAGCTTCGCTTGGGGTCGAGGCGATGTCGATTTACAATCACATTGAGAACAAGCGAGCTGTCTTTGATGGGGTGATCGAACTACTCATCCTTCAGGCTCCGTTGTCTGCGCCATCCGATACTACGCCATGCGAGGAATTGTGGGTATTTGCTCACGCCTTTCGAGATGTTCTCCGTTCTCATCCACGGGTGCTTCCCCTTGTGGCGACGAGTCCGCTGCGAACCCAAGCCTCGCTCGCTATGTTAGATCATCTTCTTGAAACACTCCATCAGGCAAAGATCACCGGCGTTCAGTCCATCTATGCGCTCCAGTGCCTGGTTGGTTTTATTGTTGGGCATACATTGCTCGGCACTGGAACGCAAGCTATCGCGGGTCTGGAACCGGGGCCAAACGGTCCAATGGTTTGGCAACGCTTTCCCGCAGACCAATATCCCAGGCTCCATATGTTGTTACCAGATATTGCACAGTGGAATGCTGACCAGGAGTTTGACTTTGGATTGCATGCGCTGTTTCAGAGCCTCTTTAGGTAAGAGAAAGGTATATGCTTTATGAAAATGACAAACGTGAATCACAGCAAGGTCACGAATGGAAACGTGACGCTACCGGTTAGTGAATCGGGTCAAGGACCAACGTTGCTATTCTTCAACGGTGCAGGGTCAACGCAAGCGACCTGGAGGCGAATCATCCGCGAACTCGGTGGTCCCTATCGGGTTGTGACCTTCGATTTTCGCAATCATGGCATGGCAACGCGCTCGTCCGACATCACTTTCGAGCGTTTCTTGAGCGATGCGGAGGCCATGATGGACAAGGTTGCTGGGCAGCGCCCTATCGTGGTTGGCTGGTCCATGGGAGCTGACCTGGCTGTCTGGTATGCTGCTACTCATCCGGGAAGGGTGGCAGGGTTGTTTCTTATTGACGGGGCGGTGCCGGTCAACCTTGTGATTGATCCTGATGATACGAGGCGCCGGCTTAATACGCCAGCAGTGTGGTACTCGCCGTGGCTCATGTATCTGGTTGGTATGGGATATCGCATCACGCCTTCCGAAATGGCCACCCTGGTCATAGAGGTGAATACGCGCCGCGAACAGCTTCTTTCGGCGTATAACCAGTTGGATTGTCCAGTCGAACTAGTTCTGGCAACGAATACAGCTCGGGAAAAAGGGGCAAGTGCCGAGCGAAAAAATGCCATGTGGCGAGCTGGCGGCGAACAACTTGCACACCTGCACCCGGCATTTTCGCTCCAATGGGTGGACAGTACGCACCTTCTTCCGTTCAACGAGCCCACCAAACTTGCGCGATCTCTCGATGCGTTTGTCCAGCGCATTCAAGCTGGCTCGCCAATTCTATCGGGACCAACAACCATCACACACTGACCCCTGATTGAAAACACATAGGCTGCACCGGATTGGGCATGGCGCAAATCCCTACGATGTATAATCAACCGTAGGATGTCCGCCTCCCTCCTCTCCACCAAATTCTACATTCCACGCGTACGCGAGAACGGCGTCTTGCGCCCGCGCCTGTCGGATATCCTCCTGGCCGGCGTAAACCGACCGGGGACATTTGCATTACTGTCCAGCCCGGCAGGATTTGGAAAAAGTACGCTACTGGGGGAATTTGTGGCACAGCTCCAGCAACCAGTGGCCTGGGTTTCTCTGGATGAAGGAGATAACGATCCGGTTCGATTTTGGTCTTACCTGATCGCTGCCTGTCAATCTGTGCAGCCTGGAGTTGGTGAATCTGCGGTGGAGCTCCTCAACTCGCCTCTGCCGTTGCCCGAAAATGCCGTTCCATCCATTCTGATCAACGACTTCACCGGATCGGAGAGCGACATGGTGCTGGTTCTGGATGACTACCATGCCATCCGGAACGGTTCTGTCCATCAAGCCCTGTCCTTCCTGCTTGACCACCTCCCCAACAGGTTGCATATCGTCCTATCGACGCGCGCCGATCCACCGTTGCCTCTCGCTCGCTTTCGAGCCCGTAACCAACTGATCGAAATACGCGCAAAAGACCTGCGCTTTACCACGGAAGAAGCAGCATCATTCCTCAATCAGGCGATGGGATTAAATCTTATTGTTGATGATGTGGTAGCTCTCGAAGCACGCACGGAGGGCTGGATTACTGGGCTGCAATTGGCTGCACTTTCGATGAAGGAGCGCAAAGACATCGCCGGTTTCATCAAAGCTTTTACCGGCAGCCACGTCTACATCGCCGAGTATTTGGTCGAGGAAGTCCTCCAGCATCAGCCGGAGGATGTACAGATTTTCCTGTTTCAGACCTCCATCCTGGGGCGACTGAATGCAAGTTTATGTGAGGCAATCACCGGTTGTGGGGATGGGCAGTCCGTGCTGACAGCACTTCACCGGGCAAACATCTTCGTGATCCCTCTGGATGACGAAGGAATGTGGTTTCGCTATCACCATTTGTTTGCAGATTTGCTTCAGGCGCGCTTGAGGCAGACTCTACCTGCGGATGCGATAGCTAGCTTACACTCGCGCGCCAGCCAATGGTATGAGCGGAATGGATTTGATATCGAAGCTGTGAACCACGCCCTGGCTGCGCAGGATTTCGAAGGAGCGGCAGACCTGATTCAGCGGAACGCTATGAAGGTCACGATTCGTGGTGAATTGACCACACTCCTCCAGTGGATCGAGGCGTTGCCTGTACACGTGTCCCGCCGTCACCCGCAAATCATCATTTCAAAAGCCTGGTCATTGACTTTGGCCGGGGCTAAGTCGCAAGTCGAAGCGTTGTTACAAGAGTTCGAAGCCCAACTTGGAATGAGCGACGAAACCCCGGAGGCGCGTGAATTTCGGGGCAACGCCGCTGCCATACGCGGCTACTTTGCAATGTTGGCCGGAGATTATGCGCGAGCTCTTGAGTTGACCGAGCTTGCCGAGGCGCTCTTGCCTGAGAGCAGCGTGCAAGCGCGCAGCATCTTGCCCTACACACTCGGTGCGGCTTATCGCGGCCAGGGTGAGTATGAAAAGGCCGCCGGTGCATTTGCTCACCTGGCCCGGATTGGTGAGGTTACCAATGAACTCCTGGTTTGGGCAACCGGTGAAACGGAAGTCGTCAATACCCGCCATGCGCAGGGACGTTTACACGAAGCCAGCGATACAGCTCGCCAGGCGCTGCGGAGGATGG
>JAQTMA010000288.1 GCA_028714615.1 Anaerolineaceae bacterium
TTTCCGCGCCGACCACATGCCCTACGGTGGCAACCGCCAGAGTGGGTTGGGCCGCGAGGGGGTGCGGTTTGCCATGGAAGAGATGACCAACATTCAGATGGTGGCCATCCGGCTGGGGTAAATGTCATGCTATGTCAGGTATGGACGAATCCCTTGTTGTGTTGCTGGAAGTTTTCCCGGCCAGATAGGCCAGAATTCCCCCGACAAGGAACAGGCCTATATTCAACACAAACGGCAGACTTTTATCCAGGCCAGACAGAGCGCCTGCGATCCATCCGAAGGGTGAAGTGATCAGGATAATGCCGACATACAGGATCGATTGAATCCTGGCTCTTTCTATTGGGTCAATCGTAAGGACGGTCATCTGATCAACCAGCGGGCTAACGGTTGCAAGACTACAAGCTTCCAATAAAACACTGAGCAACAAAAAGCTATAACCATTTATAGGCGCAATGACCAGTAGGATCTGGCTGATCCCAAAACCTGCAAATCCGAGCACCAGGGGAATCTTGAATTGCATGGCCCGCATCCGGGGGATGACGATGAAAAAGAACAGCAGCATGACTACCGATTTTTCAAACGGAAAGATGGCAATGTTCTGAGCTGGAATTTTGAGCTTTTCCGTGACAATGACAGACCAAAAAGTTCCGTTGATCATCATGCTGATGCTCATGATCACCATGATCCCCGTTGTGTAAAGAGTCCTGGGGGTGTGCATAATCTCGCGAAGGACTCCCTTGTACTCACTCAGGCTGGCCAACAGGCTGGTTCCTTTCGTCGCTTGCATGCGCGCAAAACCCTGTAGGGTCTCGTCAGTCATCTGATAGGTGAGGATTTCCTTTATTGCGAACGATATAGCCGCGAATAAATACAGAATCCGCATGGTTGGAATGAGAGAATATGATCGGATCATTAACCCTGCGAACGGAGCAAAAAATGCAGAGAGCAAACCCGCGATATAAATCCAGGAGAAGATGTTGATCAACTGGTCGGGGTCGGAGTCTTCCACCATCAGGCACATCCAGGAATTTTGCGTGATCCGGTAGAAACTATTGATGATACCTGCGCCCAGGAAAAACCAAAAGTTTTGTGCCACGGCAGAAACGATCACCGGTATTGTCCAGGAGATAATATCAAATATCAAAGTTGTTCGTCTGCGTCCGAGCTTATCGGTGATTACTCCGCTGAATAGGGCCGTAAACAGTTGAAAAAACCAACTGATACTTACAATCAACCCGATCTGAGAATCAGAGACTCCCAAGGCGATCATAAAAATTGAAATATAAGGGGCATATAGGTGGTATGGAATACCGTTCAACGGCTCGGTATACACACAGCCGCGTGCATTCCCCTTGAAATTTCTTAAGGAGGTGAACATGGATAGGCTTTCCGGGTGTTGAGGGAGTATGATGAAGATTGTATTTTCCCCCATCCAACAGGATGGAGGAATTTAATGGCTTACTTCACCGCATAATGATCTGTGTGGGTTGATCCGATTCAGGCATACGAATCCTGATCTCTCGCTTTTCGGAATTCCAATGCCAACCTGAGACTGAGGCGGGGATCAAACCCGAATCCAGCTTCGGCAGCTCTGTGCCTGCGACAGTCACGGATGCCGGTTCAGGCCCAAATATCACAAGATCAACGCCCTGTTCCAGCGGAGGCGCCTGCACTTCGATCTTTCCGCCGTCTGCGCTCATCTCGACTGAGAACAGGCCAGGTACAGCATCCGTTGATTGGAAGATGGCGTTCTCGATACTTCCTCCTGGGAAAACCCGCAGGGTGAGCTGAGCGAACTTATCTATGCCGTTGCCGACCGGGCTGCCCAATTCACCGGATGGATCCAGGTGAAGGGGGATGATGCTCCCTTTTTTCTGAAAAACCGGAATACGGTCGCGCGGGGCTTGCACCTCAATCAGGGCAGGTCCGTTGTACATCTCACCCGTCCAAAAATCCCACCACTCGCCTTCCGGGAGGTAAACCGGCCAGGCGGAGACGCCCTCTTCCATCACCGGGGCTACCAGCAGCGCATCCCCAAACAGGTATTCGTACGGGAATTTCCGGCATTCGACGTCTTTTGGATATTCCAGGGCTAACATGCGCATGAGCGGTAAACCGCTTCGGCTGCTGGCATGCGCCTGGTTTAAGATGTAGGGGAGCAGGTTCATGCGCAGGTTGGCGAATTTCCGGAAGATTGGGATGATATCAAGGTCGCCGGTTTGTTCCTGGATATTCCATGGGGTGCGGTCCCGGCTGGGTTTGCGCTGGCCATTGACATCCGAATGGTATTGCATGATCGGGCAGAAGACCGAAAATGCCGCCGCGCGCACATACAGCTCACTGCTTGGGATGGGTCCGGCGAATCCGGCAATATCCCAACCCATAAAAGGGATACCGCACAGGCTCACATTGAGCATGGCTCGAAGAGAAGCCCGGAAAGCCTCCCAGGTGGAGTTTTCGTCGCCTGCCCAGTGACAGGGAGCTTGCTGCGCTCCGGTGTATCCGGCTCGACTGAAAAGAACATGATCCGTTCCCCGGTGAGCTTCCATAAAGCGCCGGTACGCCTGTTCATAAGCCAACGGGTAGTAGTTGATCCCCCGGCTGCCGCGCATACCGTTATGAAATTGCGTTTCTATATCCCAGATATGCTCGCCGCCATCGGTCTTAAAGCCATCCACTCCCATTTCAGATACCAGGTAATCCCGTTTTTGAAACCACCACTCTGCAGCTTTCGGGTTGGTGAAATCAAGCACCAAACTATTCCCAAACCACGGCATGTGCGCTTCTACCCGGTGGGGGCTGCCATCGGCTCTCCGCACCACATACCCTTCCTGGATGGCATACGCCTGGTCAGCTTGATTGAGCGTGTCATCCAAATGTTCTCTCGTTTCGCAAAATTTGATGGCCGGATTCTGCCAAAGCACCAAACGCAATCCCGCCTGGTGAAGCTCATCTATCATTACTTTTGGATCAGGCCAGCGTCCTTCCGGTGGGAAATCGAATTCACTCAAGCTGTATGCCTCTGCAGAGGGTTTTTGGTGGTATTGGGCGTCGTTCCAGATGTAGAAATTTGACTCATCGCTCCAGGCTTCGATTACCAGCACGGTCGCTGGAATCTGGTATTCTTGCGTCAATTGCAATTGGCGGAGCACTCCTGCCTGACTGTTCCAATCGTTACTGCTCATCCAAAGACCAAATACCCAACTCGGCGGCAGTTTGGGTTTGCCGGTCAGAGCCGCGAAAGCCCGGATGATCTCCCGCGGAGTTTGATGGAAGAAGAATTTCACCTCCAGGCAAGCTTCTTCCTCTTCTGCATGGCCGGTCAATGTCCAGCAATGGCTATCAGCCGCCGCCAGGTCAAATTCCGCCTGGCGTTCCGTATCCAACCAAAGGCCATATCCACGAGAGGAGATAAAAAACGGGATTGGAATGTAAGAGCGTTTTCCCTGGGTGGTGTACTGCCCATAAACATGATTATCCAGGTGATTACCGCGTTGATCCAACGCATTGAACCGCTCACCGAAGCCATAGAAGGCTTCGGTGGAGGGGCTCTCAAATCCAAAGCGGTATTGCAGCACCACACCATCTGCACGCACCAGAACCTGGAGGCGATCGACGCTCTGCAGGATGAGGCTGTCGCTTTGGCGCTCTAGCGCCAACCGTAGAGGGTTACCCTGGAGAATTATCCGGAGATCGCCCCATGTCGCAGTCAGTGGGCCGTGCGCCGAAACCCCGACCGGATTCATCGGGTTTTCGGAAAATGCTGAAAGTCGGAGAAGGATCATCTCACTGGCGCCGGGTTCTGCTTGTAATCTGACATACACACCCGGGCGGTTTGTAGCCAGCCTCACCACCAGGCGCTCAACTTTATCTTCCACGGCAACGATAGAACCCACATCGATCCAGGCAGAAACCGAGAACGTATACTCTTCACTTTCCACCTGTCTCTCCGCACTGCGCGCAAACAAGCGATAGCGGATCACATCGCCGCCCGTAAAGGCAGGCAGTTGGACGCGCCATAAGTCGGCAGTTTCATTATCTACACACTTCACTCCCTCTGTCCGGTGAACCAGCGGATGGCCTTCAGCCTGCCAGGTACACCAGACCGTATCTACGGTTGGGATATGCCCGGTCTCGACGCCCAACATAACCGGGTCGCCTGCAGATGGATCGCGAGGAAAGCGTTCACACGGAAGAGGTTCGTAAGGGTGTTGTTCACCGTAGGGTTGGTGATGAAGGGTCGGTAATCGTGGGTCTGCTGAAGGAGTCATTGCGCTAAATCCGCCTGGATTGCATTGACAAGGATGATGTACATAGCATGCGACCAAAGGAGTGGTGAGGCTACCGGTCCCCATTTTTTTAGCCAGGGGTCATAGTAGCTAGGAGCCAAGGCGTGATCGTTAACTTGCTCAGGCAGGAATCCTTCTGCATCTACTTTGGATTCGATCCATTCCCGAAGCGTTTGTGCCTCTTTTCGTTTGCCAGCCTGGGCATAGAACCAACCCAGCCAGGCTGCCAACAAGAGCCACTCACCGCCGCCATAATAGGTGTCGCCGAGGTAACGGTAAACACCCCCGCCCGGACGATGGATATGTTGTTCAATGGCTGCCACCGTTGCCTGAAATGTGGCATCTTTTTGCGGGAATACCTGGTACGGCGTGCATAACCCGATCAAACTGGCATCAACCCCCTGCAAAGCGAGGAGGCCAGCCTCAGGACCGGGATGTAACGGATCCATGGATTTTATCAATCGGCCTGACCGTACGAGATAATTTCGGATATAACCTTGGATGCTATTGGCTGCCTGGTTAACCCGCTCCTGTTCGACCCCCTGCAGTCCCAAGTGGACCAGGTTATCTGTCCCGCACAACCCCGCATAGATTGCGCCTAGCGTATAGGTATGCACATACTCCGGTTACTCTTCCCAAC
>JAQTMA010000289.1 GCA_028714615.1 Anaerolineaceae bacterium
GAGGAGGATAAACTGCTACCGGCTTTAGCCCTCTTCCCGGCTGCGGTGGTCATCAACCGGCAATTCGATCACCAGCAGACCGGCGTCAATGTGGGTTTTGTAGTGATCGATGATGTCGCCGGAGGTAAGATGGCGACCCGTCATCTGATCGGTACCGGCCACAAGAATATTGGATTTCTGTCAGGGCCTACGATATCTCAAAGTAGCCAGTGGCGCTCCGCAGGGTATCAGCAAGCACTGCTCCAGCATGGGTTGTCTTTTCGTCCTGATTTTGTGGTACCTTGTTCTCCAACCGTTGAGGGGGGATGCCTGGCTGCCGATCAACTGCTAACCCGCCATCCGGAACTAAGCGCTCTATTCTGTTACAACGACCTGGTGGCAATTGGGGCGCTGCAGGTTTGTACCCGATTGGGGCGTTCTGTCCCCAAAGATCTGGCAATTGTTGGCTTTGACGATAACCTCCTGGCATCTCTCGTCTCTCCCCCTTTGACCACCTGCCGGGTCGACCGTGAGGTATTGGGCCGGTTAGCTGGTCGCTTATTAGTAGATCGCATACGTGGTTGTGGAGACGAACACTGTGGTCCAAAGGTGCTTTCTCCAGAGCTGGTTGTTCGCGCCAGTGCGCCGTGAATTACTCTGTGAAGAATGATTTAAAAAAACGCATGAAAGCCAAACAACTCCTATTTTTGCCAGACGATCGATATTTTGGGCCGGGAAGACAGCATAAGAAAATAGCCCGGGAGCTTTACGATCCCATTGCAAAGTTGCCTCTCATTTGTCCGCATGGACACGTTGACCCGTCCCTTTTTTCTGATCCAATGTATTCGTTTAGCACGCCTACCGAACTGCTCCTACTTCCCGACCACTATGCAATCCGTATGCTCTACTCCCAGGGAATCTCGATGGAAAGCCTGGGAGTCCCCCGCCAGGATGGTAGTCCGGTGGAAACGGACCAACGCAAAATCTGGCAAACCTTTGCAAATCACTTTTACCTGTTCCGCGGCACTCCTACTGGATTGTGGTTAAACCAAGAGCTCTACGATATTTTTGGCGTGCGCGAAAAACTCGATACCGATTCCGCCCAATACATCTACGATCAGATCGCAGAACAACTCGCAAGCTCCGAATTTCGACCGCGCGCCCTGTATCAGCGTTTCAATATCGAAGTCCTCTCCACCACTGAAGCGGCTACGGATACCCTTGAGCGCCACCGCACCATACGCGCATCGGACTGGGATGAGCGTATCATCCCCACCTTCCGCCCGGATGATGTGCTCAACCCAAATCTCCCCGGGTGGCAGATGAATCTACAGGCTTTGAGCGCTGTTTGTGGATTTGAAATCAACCAGTACCAGGCGTTTATCGAGGCCTTAGAACAGCGCCGAGCTGAGTTCAAAAACCTGGGAGCTACTGCCAGCGATCACGCGGTTCTCTCTCCGGCTGCCGAGAAATTGGCAGACAGGGAAGCGCAGGTGATCTTCCAGCATGCCCTGCAAGGCGAAGCAACAGCGGAGGAAGCCGCGGCGTTTACCGGCCACATGCTGATTGAGATGGCGCGGATGAGTACGGAAGATGGATTGGTCATGCAGATCCATCCCGGGGTGTACCGCAACCACAATCAACTGGTTTACGAAAGATTCGGGGTGGATCGCGGCGCTGATATACCGGTGGTGACCGAATACACCCATAACCTTAAGACTTTACTCAACATGTTTGGGAATGATCCCCGGTTCACGTTGGTACTTTTCACAGCCGATGATACTACGTATGGTCGTGAACTGGCGCCTCTGGCCGGTCACTACCCGGCTGTCAAACTCGGTCCGCCCTGGTGGTTCTTTGATAGCCCGAACGGTATCACCCGTTACTTCGACAACGTGGTTGAAACCGCAGGACTTTACAATTTAGCAGGGTTCAACGATGACACGCGGGCATTTTGCTCCATCCCGGCTCGCCACGACGCCTGGCGCCGCATTTCGGCCAACTGGGTCGCCGGATTGGTACTGCGTGGGATCGTTGACGTAGCTGAGGCTAGCGAGATGATGCTCGATCTCGCCTATCGACTGGCAAAACGAACCTACCGGCTATAAACATGAAGCCCCTGGCATCCCAGCAATCAGCCTATTGTAAAGGCAGATGATTTCAGGATATTCGTTCAGAAGCTAAACAAGGAGAAAAAAATGGCTACCCCAACCGTGTCTGCTACAGGTCCGGCCGCGAAGAAATCCTTTAAGGAAAGGTTTTTCCTTGCTTTGCCAGGCTCGGGCGTTATGTTGACCCAGACCCTGATCACCGCCCTTTTTATGAAATACTACACTGACATCATCGGCCTTAATATTTTCTACACTGGCTTCATCTTCTTGCTTTACAACATCTGGAATTACCTCAACAACCCATTTATTGGGGTTTTTGTCGACCGCTTTAAATTTACTGAGAAGCGAGGGAAATACGTTTTCCTGATGCGTACGGCCGCTCCTTTCATGATCATGTTCCTCGTACTGATGACCCTTGTTTCGCCAAGCTGGCCACAGGTCGTCATATTTATCGTTCTTGCCGTGGAATTGTTCATCTACGATACGGCTATGAACGTATTCAATTTGTCCTATCTATCCTACTTCATGTTGGCGGCGCCAACCAAGGAAGACCGCATCGATGTGGAGGTGCCAAGAAACATCCTGGCGAACATCTTCAGTTCAGTGATTTCTCTGACCGCATCTTTCCTGCTGGTCGGCGGGGCCAGCACCAGTATTGTCGTGCCAAGCATGATTGGGATCGTCGCTCTGAATGCGGCCATTTACCTGGTAGGCATCCTGTTCCTGAAGGAAAAGAAAGAAATGTATGCAAATGTCCCAGAAGGGCAAACCTTCAACCAGGTTGTGCTTCGAAAGGGGCTCCGCAGCGTGTTCAAGATGAGGTCTTTTTGGACCTGGTTCCTGTTCAGTATTTTTGCGCTCGGCGCCATGGAGTTTTACTATACTCCATTTCTATATTTCATGGATTGGGTGGTTAAGGCTCCATCCAACAGCTTCAGAAGCTTAATGACATTACTTGCCGACAACATTCCCAGCATTGTCATGCTCATCGCCCTGCCTTTCATCGCCAGAATGATTAAAAAGGTCGGTAGTAAAAACTCAATCATCATATCATTTGTCCCCTATATTCTTGGTTTCGCCGTGTTGTTTTTTACCAGTTCCGCTTATGTGGTCATCTTCTGTTATCTGCTGATTCTCTTCGGAAGAAAAACGGCCGGTACAGCCAAGGTGCCGCTCAGCGCCGCCATTGTGGACGAAAATGAAATGATGACTGGTGAACGGAAAGCCGGGCTTATCACCGGGATGCTCGCCATCCTGGGGGCACCCGTCCAGGCAATCCAGAGCGCTGTGTTTCTATTCACCATCGGCCTGTTCGGGTATGATTCCACTCTTATCGCGCAGATCACCGCTAACAGCGGGAAAGATGCCGCCAGAAGCTGGCTTCTACAAAACTCAAACGCCATATTAGGAATCAGGATCGGGGTATCCATCGTCCCGATCATCTTCACCCTGATCGGTCTGGCAGCCCTCTTGTTTTTTCCGTATAACAAGAAACGCGAGCAGGAAATCTCCGATTATGCCCAGGAGCAACACGCAATCCGCGAGGCTGTCGTGGACATAGGGTAGGCTCTCCACCCGGAGGTGGGACTGATGAACGTAATGGGGATTCGAGATGCAGGGAAGATGGAGAAGATATCCGTCAGAGGTAAGGACTTTATTGATGAGGACGGTAGAGTCCGGATTTTCCATGGGGTAAACCTGGTTTGCAAATCAAAAAACCAGGGGTACATTGGGGATTGGAAGCGCTCCGATTTTGAAGACCTCCGCCAGACCGGGTTTAACCTGGTTCGCCTGGGCTTGTTCTGGGATGGCGTCGAACCCGAGCCCGGCGTCCACAATGAAGCGTATCTGGATCGAATCGAGGGAATACTCGATCTGTGCGGCGAGTCTGGTCTGTACGTTTTACTCGACATGCACCAGGACCTTTACAGTGTGCTTTACTCGGATGGCGCGCCTGAGTGGGCTACATTCACGGACGGTTTGCCCGCACCGGAAGAAGGTAATATCTGGAGCGATGCCTACCTGACCAGCGAGGTGGTGCAGCATGCGTTCGACCATTTTTGGGCCAACGACCCTGTCCCTGCAGATGGAATAGGTCTGCAAGACCATCTGGCGGGCTGCTGGCAGCGTATCGCACAGCGATTCGGCGCAAGACCCGGGATATTGGGATATGACTTTCTCAATGAGCCTTTTCCGGGTTCCGCAGCATTGCCCATGTTTGGCACGCTATTGGGTGCATATGCCCAAATCGAAGCTCACATAACGGGCAATCCACCCAAATCCATCGAGGAAGCCATTGCTGCATTCACCGATCCACATGCAAAAAACAAAGTTCTGCAATTGCTTGATGACCGGCAGATTTATCAGAGCCTTGTTTCCTCCGCCGAGACGATTGTGGCTGAGTTTGACTCTTCGGTGCTCCGTACATTCTATGAACGGATGGCGGCTGCCGTACGTTCGGTCACTCCCAATGGAATACTCTTCGTAGAGAACAACTATTTCAGCAACATGGGGACGCCATCTGCCGTGCAGCCCATATCCCTCGGCGGAATCCGGGAAAAGCAGCAAGGCTTTACACCACACGGCTACGACCTGGTGGTTGATACTCCCCAGGTAGGCTCCGGAGCCAGCGAAAACCGCGCCGCTGTGATTTTCGAAGGGCATCACGCCGTCCAACAACGTCTGTACACGCCGGTGCTGGTTGGTGAATGGGGCGGCTTTGGCTCTTATGCTGATGTGGCCAGGCATTGTACCTTCCTGTTGGAGACCTTTGACCGGTATGGCTGGAGTTTTACCTATTGGGAATGGCTGGGG
>JAQTMA010000290.1 GCA_028714615.1 Anaerolineaceae bacterium
GATCCCTCAATCGTTCTCGCGCAGAGGCGCAGGGACGCAGAGAAAAAATGATTAAAATTCCTCTGCACCTCCGCGGTTCAGCGCGAGAATCATCTCTTCCTCTCCCAACAATCTCCCCCTCTCCCAACCATCTCCCCCTTGTCAAAATAGCACATCTATTCTATAATACCCCTCCTCGTCCTTTACCAACCGCATACGCATTCCACGAATCGAATCACAACCCCGTGCCCCTACCCCTCACCGCCTCCCCTGTGGGGATTGCCCTGTTGCCTCATTACCTCGTTGCCTCATTCCCACCTTCGTTTCTTTTCGATTTTTTCCACAATATCGAATATTTCAAGCTCAAAATCCCCCATTCGTTCCCAATCCTGGAAATTCCATGGGGTAGGGGCACGGGGTTGGGATGAACGCCCAAAATCCTGGAAATTCCCTGGGGTACGGGCACGGGGTTGGGATGAACGCCCAAAATCCTGGAAATTCCGATGGGGGTAGGGGCACGGGGTTGGGATGAACGCCCAAAATCCTGGAACTCAACCCCGTGCCCGTACACGGGATTTCAACGATCCCGGAAATTCCGTGGGGGTAGGGGCACGGGGTTGGGTTGATCACCCAAAATCCTGGAACTCAACCCCGTGCCCGTCCACAGGGCTCTGCGCCACCGCGGCTCTACACGAAAACGAATGGTGAATCCCCGTCTCTGGGGAGCGCTCGGTCCTCCTGGATAGACCGCCATGTCATGGGAGACCATCATGAACGATTCGGGGATGCCAACCGTCAATGAACCGTCTCGTTAGCGCTTCAACCGCACGTAAATATCCGCGGCGATATCCTCGTCGACGGCAAACTGGCTGTATCCGGCTTCGAAAACAAAGGAGGGTGAATTGCGCAGGACGCGCAGCGGTACTCCCGGTAGAACCCCCATTGCCATCAGTTTTTGCAAGCGCAGGGGATCTTGCATCTGAATATAGGCAATTTGTCCCTGATCGCCGGATTCCAGCTCGTTCAAAGGCGACACCAACTGGCCGACCGATGCCCGTTCTTCCTGACAGCAGCGCCCGGCGGGGATCGGCTTTCCATGCGGGCAAAATCGGGGATGCCCAAGCAGGGTGCAGATACTTTCATCCAGGCCATCGAACAAGGCATGTTCCAACCCGCAGGCGCGCTCATCGATCAACGCTTCCTCAGTCACCAACACGTCGGCAAGCAGCCGTTCGGCCAGCCGGTGGCGACGAATGGCCAGTGCAGCCTGTTCCTGCCCTGTGGCAGTCAGGATCGGTCCAGCCGGCGCCAATACCACCAGGCTCATGTGGGATAGCTCTTCGTCTGCCGTTGCTGCTTCAACCGGATGCGCGCCCCCATTCTCGTTGGTCAGGCTCCAGAGCTGCTCGAGGCGTTCCTGGGCGCTCTCGCTTATTTTCATGATGATTTCTCCATCGGCTGTATCTTTTTCCCAAATAACCGTTTCACCAGGCCGACCAGCCTGGCTTCAGGCAAGATCTCGTAACCACACCGCGGGCAAGTGTACCAGCTACAACCGCGAGCCAACGGACAACCATCACAACCTTTTTGTGCGCAAGCCGGGTCGAAATCCAGACCGCAAAAATCACAATGAATGCTCATAGGCTAAACCTGAATATGCGCAAAACAACATTGAGCAAGCCGCCGACCAGCAGGGCAAACGGGAAAATGAAAGCTGTAATGGCCAGGGCTGTCTTCCAACCTCGTTCCTTTATCGTTACAGAGAGTTGGGCGATGCACGGCATGAACAGAGTCATGGTGGTTGTGGCGATCAACAACTGTGCAGCCGTCATGGAACCGCGCAGATCGTAAAGTCCGGCAGCCCCGAAATCGCGCCGGAAAAAGCCAAACAGGAAGGCTTTTGCAGTCGCATCCGGCAAACCAATAAAACGCACCACCGGGACCAGGGCAGATACAGCCAGGTTGAATGCGCCGGTCAACCGCCCCACCCAGATGATCACTGAAGCAACAATAAAAAGTGGGAAGACCTCACGCAAGTACCATTCCATGCGGGTATACGTCTTGACCAGTACATTTTTAAGGGTCGGCAGGCGTAATGGCGGCAGCTCCATATAAAAGGTCGGTCGCTCGCCGGGCATCAGCTTCGCAGCTAACCAGCCGATGAGCAAGAAGACTCCTGTAATGATTGCTGCCCAAATGGCCAGCAGCCCGGTGTGTCCGTTGAGCAAGGCGAGCATGACTCCCAATTGTGCCGAGCAAGGGATCGCCAGAGAGAGCAGGAAAGTTGCCAACAGACGTTCACGACGGGTTTCCAGGGTACGCGTGACAATGGTAGCCATCGTGTCGCAACCAAACCCTAGCACCATGGGGATCACCGCCCGCCCGTTCAGACCGATGCGCTTGAACACTCGATCGATCAACATTGCCAGGCGCGGGAGGTAGCCGGAGTCCTCAATAACCGAGAAGGCTAGAAAGAAAGTGCCAACGATGGGCAGTACAATCGCGACGGCGTAGCGGATCCCCAGGGTAATGACCCCAAATTCTCCTCCAAGCAAGTCGCGCACGACTCCCCAGGGGATCAGATAAGCGAGCCAGCCATTCACCCATGGGTTAATCATATTGCCGAACAGGTTGACTTCGAGCAAGCCGACCAGCTTTTGGGCGCCGAAAACGCCGACGAATTCGTACAACACGAACAAGGCTACCATAAGCATGGGCAGACCGGTGAGTGGGCGGATCATCCAATCTGACAGCCGGGAGGCCAGCGTGGATACATGGTGGGCTGGCGCCTGCAATACCTGTTCGAGCAATAATCGGGCTGCTTCACGCTGGCAGCGGGCGATCACATACGGTAGAGGTTGGTTGAAACCTGACTGAATATCCTGGATGAGAGCCTGGATGGCCGGGTACAGTTTCGGCTGTTGATCTTCGATCATCCTGGCCACTTCTGTGTCGTTTTGCAACAGCAGCAGGCTCATCGAACGTATGGATATGGGATAGCCCGGATCGATGAGTTGGCCTAACCGCTCCAGACCAGCCTCGATCTTGGCAGTATAAGCAATCTGATATTCTGCCGGCTTTTCAGTTGGGCAACAAGTGGAGCGGGCTCGGATCAAAGCTCCTGCGAGGTTTTCTTTAAGCTTTAGGGCGCCGCGTCCCACGGCAAGGGCTGTCCCTACGACTGGAATGCCCAGAGCGTGCTGCAATCCATCGACGTCGATGAGCACACCCAGGCGGTCCGCTTCATCCATGAGGTTGACTACCAGGAAAACAGGCAAACCGGCTTCAATCAATTGAAGGGTCATGGGCAGCATGCGCTCGATATTCTTCGCGTCTAACACGTGCACAACGATGTCCGGTTTTTCGTGTAGGAGGATGCTGCGGGCTACGCGCTCTTCTTCGGTGATCGGCAGCAGACCATACATACCGGGCGTATCCATCACCCCTGCTTCCACCTGGGCGAAACGCCCTTTGCCGCGAGTGATCTCGACGGTGGTGCCCGGGTAATTGGACACAGTGGCGTAGACGCCGGTGAGAATATTGAAGAGAACACTCTTGCCCACGTTGGGAGTGCCCACGATCGTAACCAGGGGGAGGCCTGTCAGATCGGTCTGGGGTCCCGAATGGCAGTTCTGTGCCTGGGTCTTTGTAGCGACGTTGATGGGTTCCAGGGTTTGTTCGATAGTCATGCTTTCACCTGTAGATAGAGATCACCGCAGAGCGCGGCGGCGAGATGAATAGGTTGCGCATCGCGAGGCGCAACCAGGCAGTCGCCTTGTTTACCCGTTGCCAATAATTCGACTTCAGTGCCGGCTTGTAAGCCGTTTGCGCTGAGAAAAGCGCGCTCGGATAGTCCGGCCGTAATGCGGCTTAGGTATCCCTGGCTCCCGGCCGGCAAGCTGGTCAAGGGGTATTCGCGTGGAAGGGTTTGGGTTGCGTCAGCGGCGGGGATTGGCGATCCGCCTGGGCACACCGTGGGTTGACCGAGGAAGCTGGCCAGGCGCTCGGTAGCTTCGCGAGGCAAGGCATGTTCCAGGCGGCAAGCCAATGGGTTAGCCTGCTTCGGGGTATAGCCGAGACGCTCCACCAAAAACACCTCCCATAAGCGGTGGCTGCGCAGGATTTCGCCCGCAATTTGGTTACCGGATTCGGTAAACTGTACCCCCTTGTAAGGGATATACTCCACCAAACCGCTTTCTTCTAGCTTGCGTACCATCTGATTAACCGAAACAGACTGCACGTCCAGCTCGCCAGCCAACCGGGAGAGCGGCACCGGACCATCCAGCCCGGATTCCTTCAGGCGGGCGATCGTTACCAGGTACATTTCTTCACTTTCGGTCATAGTTTATGGCTTCCCTAAGGTAAACATTATTATTGTTATGGACAACCTAAAGATACCCGTTTTTTAACCAAATGGGAATGACCATTGGTCATGGAAAAAGGGGTGACAGGTGTCATGGATTGCTGATTGAAGGTTGAAGATTGGTGATTGTTGTTTGGACTGGACGGCTTTGTTCCGTATTTACCAGCACGCCCTGGACAATGTAATGAATAAAACCCCAGCCAGGGGCGGAGGGCTTATCCTTGCTGGGGTTGGTTCGAAAACCGAAGAGCTTCGCTCGATCGTAGAAACTGGTTACATACTTGGCAGCTCGATGGTCGCGCAGGTAAATTGTGGACCAAAACGTACGTATTTATTCAGGAGCTGCAACTGCGTAAAGGTCACACCAGGATTATATTTTAGCCATTGGCGCAGGTTAAAACCGGGGGATACGTATAACTTGCCAAACACGACTTGCCCGTCATTCACGCCCCACCCACATTGATCGGTCCGGCTGGTGAACTGATAGCTCGACCGGGGAGAGCTGACACCTCCGGCTGCGGGGATTGTCAACCCGGCCGTGGGTGCAATTAACGAA
>JAQTMA010000291.1 GCA_028714615.1 Anaerolineaceae bacterium
AGGTTGCCTTGCGAGCGTGCGCCGGGGTCCTGGATAGGCAACCCACCCCGGTGGATAATGAGGTGCTTGACGTCAGGCATGCGCGTGATCAGGATCAATCCGGCTACCACACTCTGGCTGAACAGCCAGGCATAACCAGCCCCGATGACTCCATAACGCGGCAAGAGCCAGGCGCTGGTTGAGAGGACGAGCACGCTTACCAGCCCCAGCACCCAAATGATGTGTGCTATGCGGCGCTCCACCCGGGCCGCGCTGACATCGGTAGATATCAGAATGTAGGGAATCGCCGATAGCGCCAGAAGCCGTAAGAGGGTGGCGCCTTCGGTGGCATAGCTCTTTCCGAAGAGTCGCAGAACCAGGGGGGCGCTGGCGACCAGGACCGCCGCCATGGGAATAACGATCCATGCGGATTGGACCACCACTCGCAGGGTGTATTGCCGGAGCCTGGCCGGTTCGCTCGCGGCCTCGACGATCAGCGATGAACCCAGGCTCCGGCTGATCGAATACAACAGCAGGGCAATTTGCCACGACAGGTAGTAGTATGCATTGGCCGTCGCCCCGGATACCTGCGTCACCAGAATGGGCATCAACGCGGTGCACGCCAGCCAGGCGGTCGCCCCGACATAATCGCCGGCGATGTAACGGGTCATCTGTGGGAGGGGCAGGGGAGATTCTTGCACGGCATTGTTGCGCACGTGGTATGGGATCATGTCATGGAAGATATAGTAGCTGGTCGGGATCACCACCACGCCCAGGCCTACCACCCACGAGGCAAACACGCCGATCTGGGGTAAGATGTAGACAAACTCCAGCATCAGCGCCACTTTGACCAGACCATAGCCGGCATTTTCCACCGGGACCCAGGTCGCCCGCCGTAGACCCGTTAAAACCCCATCTTCGAGCGCAAATATGCTGAACCCCATGGTCGCCAAAACGAACAAAGCCGCCAGAGGCGGAGTAGCCCGTAAAAATCCCAGCGCCGGCGCCCACCAATCTACCTTCGCGAGGAAAAGCAGGCTGACCAGGAGCGCTATTCCTAGCGTGGCCAGGTAAGTGATCCCCACAAAACGCCGTGTACCTCGCCCGAACGTCGGGATAAAGCGCGTGTTGACCTGCGCTAAGTTGACCTGCGCCACTCCTCCCAGAAACATCATGGCCGAGATCACGGCCGAATTCAGGCCAACCAGTTCGGCCGGATAAATGCGTGCGGCCAGAATCCAGTAAACCATACCGATCAGGGAGGAGAAAACCGCGCTGGAAGCCAGGGCATACCCGTTGCGGGTCAAAGGGTCGCGCAGATTCGCGCTAACCTGCCCATAGAGACGGGTCGCCTTCGTTTGAAGGTTAAGCATCTTTAAACCCGATCAAGGTTTTAATCACCCGGCGCAAGCCCTGATCGACCTTGGTGATAGGGAACCGCTCGAGGTGATACTCTGCATACGGCACAGGGTCAGCCCCGAAGCCCTTCTTGAAAGCAGCCAGGGAGGTAGACGCTCCCGACTCGCCCATGTGGTAGTAATGGCATCCCGCCTGGCAGGCTGCTTCGATCGCTAAGCGGTGTAACAAATCGTTGGCGCGCGTGGGACCCGCCAGTTCCTTGTTCATCGCTCCGCGGGTATAGCTACAATTGGCTCCCTGGAGCACGAGGATAGCGGCGGCCGGCTGCTGTTGATACCAGGCTACCCAAAACTGGCAGGCTTCCCCGAGATACGCAGCCATCCGCTCAAATTTCGAGAGCGGGTCGCGCTGGTGGCCTCTTAACCGGGCCAGCGCTAGGGGCTCGTGCTGGTGCTGCCCCCAGCGGTCCAGCGATTGTTTAAAGAGCTCATAGAATACCGGCACCAGCCTTCCGGTGGTGTCGCGTTCCACCACCAGTCCACTTTTTTCAGCCTTGCGGATAGCCGTCCGCGTCGTGCTCTTGAACTTTTTTTCCCAGATGTTGGAAAATCCCCCTTGTAAATCCAACACGTGAGCCAAACGGGGGACGGCGATCAGGCGCTGCGCTGCCGCTTCACTCCATACCTCCCCTTTCAATGGATCGGGGCGGATCATCACATGCACATCCTTCTGCTTGGACAGGTCGGAGATGACCGTCTGGACGTGCTCGCGCAATAGCGGCTTGGAGGCGATCAACCCCCCCATGCCCCAACTGTTCTGAAAAGACGAGGCAAACGAAAAAACCCCTCGAAGTAACCTTCGCCGCACCATAGGCAATACGATACACTGCCCGTCTTCATATGCGTAGAAGCGACTGGCGTCTTCGAAGGGCCCGAAAGAGACCATGTAGTCTATCCACGCCGGAGATTGCGTGACCAGAGCATAAGGATCGGCTTGCTGGACGGCTTTCCAGGCCTCACGTGGAACCGGACTGGTGACCTGCACCGCCGGAGATGCCACCTGGTCGGATTCCAGGCTAATGTTCATTGGGAATGCTTTCATGTCAGGCAATTGTTCCATATCCTTCTCTACTCCATGCGGTGGGCAGGTTTGAGCCTGGAAAAACGAACCAGGCCGCGGCGGACGCCTCGCCACACGATGGTCTGGAAGCGCTCGCCTTGCGGTGCGGCTCGAAGAGATCGTCCCGCAAGCAGGTCGGTAAACCCGGCCGGTGAGAGATCGCGATAGATAATAATGCGGGCCAGGGAAAAAGGATCGTCGTCGATGGCGCTCATGGCATGTTTGACCCCGCAGGCGGAAGAATAGCCGGCCTGCTGCACCAAACGCCGCACGGCCGGGCTGTGATAGCCATGCGGGTATGCGAACGAATGCACCGGCTGGCCCAGGTGTTCCTCCAGCCGGGTTTTGCTGACCCGTATCTCTTCTTCGGCTGCAGGCAGCGCCAGGGTATCCAGTTGTGGATGGGTGTGGCTGTGGGCGCCGATTTCAATCCCCTGCTCAGATAGCTCCTGAATCTGGCTCCAGTTCAAGCAAGGCCGCTCCCCCTCGCCCTCCTTTGCCAACCACCGGCTGGCGCCCCCTACTGCACCGGTCACCACGTAGAGCGTGGCCGGGAAACCGTACCGTGCCAGTATGGGTGCAGCCCCGGTGAGGAAATCCAGAAATCCATCGTCAAAGCTGATCACCACCGGGCGTTCGGGGAGAGAATTCCGCCCAGCCCTCGTCCGTTGGACGAATTCCGAGACGGTGATAGCGGTATACCCCTGACCGGCCAGGGATTGCATCTGTTGGGCAAATTGGTGCGGGGGCACGACCCAGGGTAAAAACTTAGGAGCAGCCTCTTGGGCGATGCTGTGGTAGAGCAGGATTGGAATCGGTGCAGGCATCAGGTCTCCTCCCCCGGTTCTCGCCCGGTGACCGGGATGGTGACCATCCTCTTGGCTGCCGGTGCAGAGAATAAACCTGCTTTTTGGGCGCGCCGGCGACTGCGCAGGTAGGCTATCGGGCCGGAAAGCATGCCCTTCTTTTCCAAGCGGTTCAGTTCTTGCGGATACCCCGCCTGTTTTTTCGCGTTCTTTCGGGATTGCGGGCTGATAAGATACGCCAACCCTGCTGGAGCCCGGGATGCCAGCGTCCAGATCTGTTGTGGTTGTTCCATCAGGATCTTCATGAAGAATGCCGTCAACCCGACCCCATAGCCGTAAGCCTGGCGTTGCAACCCGGCGTATGCCCGGCGATGCCGGTGTCTTACGATGGCCGCCGGCCGGTACACCAGGCGGTAACCCGCTGTGACCACCTGAAAGAATGCCGATAGATCATCCCCGCCTTGCGCCAGCGTCCCGGCCCCCGTGGCAGGATCGAACCCTCCCAATTCCCGCAGGATGGCCGTGTCAAATGCCATACTGGCTCCGGATCCAAACCAGCCCGCCGCATAAGGGTAGAGGGGGTGGCGGATGCGGTGTTCGTGCAGATCAAAAATCCGTTGGCGGTAGCCTTTGGAAAACCCCCCGTACTGCTCGATCCATTCCTGGGCAGGCGTTTCGATCTCCGCCGGGAAAATCATCCCTGTGACGCACCCCACCCGATCCATCACCTCGAAACCCCGCATCATTTCCGCCAGCCAAAACCGGTCCACCAAAACGTCGTCGTCGGTAAAGGCCACGTACGAGGCGTTGACCTCGCTTAATCCACGGTTGTGCGCCGCTGCCAGCCCGGGGTACTCTTCCCGGGTGTAGCGGATTTGGGGGTTCCCCGCGTAGGTTTGGCGCACGAACTCCGCCGTTTGATCGGAACCGGGCGCATTATCCACTACGATGACCTCGAAGTGCGGATAATCCATATCGAGAAGCGCTTCAAGCGTTCCGGCCAGGCTTTCCGTCCGGTCATGCGTGGCAATGACGACGCTGGCGAAAGGCGCACGCTCGAGGAAGGCTTCCCGCGCTTGAATACAGGCGGGAGGGGCGTGGGAGATGATCCCGGAAGCGTTCAGACCCTCCGGCAGCGACTCCCCATCTGCGCTCAGATGATCGCAAATATCGGTGGATAAGGCATTCCATACCTCGCCGGCAAGTTCTCTCGCCGACAGGCCTTCTATCCCGAAAGAAAGCTCCATCGTTCCCAGGGGCTCTCCATGCAGGCGGACGAGCAGCCTGGCGCGCCGGTAAACCTGCCCCACCTGTGCGTCCACCGCCGGCAGGTCGGGCAGCGGCTGGCCGATTTCCACATCCAGAATCCGCGCCGGTGTAAAGCCTGCCGGAAAATCGTCCGCCGCGCCGCTCGCGTTTTGGGATGCTACTCGCGTCATTTCATTTTTCGTTTCCAATTTCATACTCCAGTGATCTGCCCAGACGGAGAGCCGTATCCCCCATATAGAAAGCCGGGCAGAGGCTGCCCCCTATCACTAA
>JAQTMA010000292.1 GCA_028714615.1 Anaerolineaceae bacterium
GTCCTTCCGCGAGCGCCTCGCGAAAAATGTTGAGGGCAGGGCGGTCCTTAACCGACCCACTCGGGTTAAACCACTCCGCTTTGGCCAATAGCTGCACACCAGGAGGCAGATCGCCCCCCAGGTGGCGTAATGGCAGCAACGGCGTGTTTCCAATCAGCCCTGTCAGGCTATTTTCCCGTAGTAATCTAGCTTTGGTTTCTATAAATCCGACGATCGCCATTCGGCTTCCTCTCCTGCCCTGATTAACGATAAAGAGCGGCGCAGCTCCCCTCGGGGGAGTCTAAATCCAGCAGACAAGCCTGCGGGGTTAAGCGCCACTCTCTTTCAAAGCAAGGAGCTCTGCGATTATTCTTTCAAAAGAGGCAGTGGTCCCCAACCCCGCCTCAAACATAAGCAATAATACACCATGATCCTCGAGACGGCTCTGAATGAGCCAAATTATTATGATATTTTAGATAATTATTATAGCCTTTTGAACTATCCTGTCAAGGGGAAATCCTTACCTTGTTAATAAATCGAGGTACAATACTTTTATGCACGTGATCCTCACCCACGAACAGGCTGACTTCGATGCCATGGGCGCGCTCCTGGGTGCGCATCTGCTGCAGGAAAACCATCTCGCGATTTTGCCCCGCAAAACCAACCGCAATGTTCATGCCTTCCTGTCCCTTTACGGCGCAGATCTACCGTTCGTTGACCTGCGTGAACTTCCCGCCGAGCCTGTCGAAACCATCCTGCTGGTCGACACACAATCCCTGATCACCATTAAAGGCATAACCGGGAACACCCGCGTCCGCGTAATCGATCACCACCCCCCGCGAGAGGATGCCCCGGAAACCTGGAGTATCCATTCCGACCCACTCGGCGCGATTACTACGCTGTTCGTCGAGGGCATCCTCGAGAATGGTATCGCACTTACTCCCGTTCAAGCGTCGTTGCTGTTATTGGGAATCTATGAAGATACAGGCTCACTCTCCTATGCCAGCACCACCCCTCGCGACGTACGCGCCGCCGCTTTCGTGCTGGAACAAGGGGCCAATCTATCTGCGGTGGGGCGCTATCTGAATCCGCCCCTTTCGCCGGAACAGCGCAAGGTATACGACCGCTTATTAGCCAGCGCCCAGTCGCTCCTAATACACGGTCAGCGGGTGGTCATCGCTTGCGGGTCGGCGGAGGATATGCACGAAGAAGTATCCAGCATTGCCCATAAACTACGCGATCTGCTGGATCCCGATGCTCTCTTCATGATGGTAACCACGGTCGAAGGGGTGCGCCTGGTGGCCCGGTCCATGACCAACCGCATTAATGTTGCCGAGGTTGCCGGAGAGTTCGGTGGAGGCGGTCACGAGCGAGCCGCCGCTGCGTTGATTCGGAAGGTTGAGGCCGAAACTGGCCAAGACCTGCTCGATGCCTCCTGTAAAAAGCTAGTTGAATTGCTGCCCAACAAAATCCAACCGGCAATCAAGGTCGGGCAGATCATGTCTAGCCGTCCGCACCTGATTACCCCATCTACCTCAGCAAAGGAAGCCGCCCGCATGATGCAGCGCTATGGGTATGAAGGTTTCCCGGTTGTCGAGGACCGCCAGGTAGTTGGCCTGCTCACCCGCCGGGCTGTCGACCGGGCTCTCTCGCATCATCTAGACCTGACTGCCGCCTCTCTCATGGAAGCCGGTACGGTCACTATCCTGCCCGATCAATCCGTTGAGCACCTACAACAAGTGATGACTGCCTCCGGGTGGGGTCAGGTTCCGGTCGTCGATCCGGTTAATGGAGATGTGATCGGGATCGTCACCCGTACCGATCTGCTCAAAACCCTGGCATACCATTCCGTCTTACCTACTCGCCAGAATTTGTCTCGACGATTGGAAGCCGCCTTGCCGGCCACTCGTCTGGCCTTACTACAGGCAGTTGCCAGCCAGGCCTACGAGCAGCGCCTGGCGGTATATATTGTTGGAGGATTCGTACGCGATTTGTTGCTAGAGCGGCCCAGCCTGGATTTCGATCTGGTAGTGGAAGGTGATGCAATTGGCCTGGCGCATGCCCTGGCGGATAAGTTTGGCGGACAGGTGGTCTCTCACGCCCGCTTCGGAACTGCCAAATGGAGTATTGCACCCGTTCGCGCTCTCATCGCCGATCGTTTGCCCAATGCAGAAACCCGCCAGCCCGAGCACCTCCCCGAATCGTTGGATTTAATCAGCGCCAGGACGGAATTCTATGAGCGGCCCACGGCCATGCCTACCGTGGAACGCGGCAGTATCAAGCTCGATCTCCACCGGCGTGATTTCACCTTCAACACGCTGGCCTTGCGCTTGGACGGCCGCCATTATGGCGAGCTTTATGATTATTGGGGTGGATTGAGCGACCTGCGCGGCGGTCTGGTACGCGTATTGCATTCGCTATCATTTATCGATGACCCCACCCGCCTGCTCCGTGCGGTGCGCTTCGAACAACGCTTCAATTTCCAAATCGAAACACGCACGTTACAACTGATCGGCGAAGCGTTGGATATGCTCAAACAGGTTTCCGGAGACCGCTTGCGCCATGAATTGGATCTGATCCTGGCAGAGCCGCGCGCGATCACGATGATCCCTCGCCTGGCCAGTCTCGGTATTTTAGAGAATATCCACCCGGCGCTGCCTGCCGAATTGCCTGCAGACGTGCCCACACCACCAATAGGGGCATGGCCGCTCGAACCACGCTATAGCGGGATTCCCACCCGGCGCATTCTGGGTTACCTGGTGTGGCTTTCTCCACTAACGCCTTCCCAGGCCAACGAGATTGCGACCCGGTTACGTTTTCCGGCTGCATTGTGCCACATGCTCGTCCAGGCGTGTATCCTGAATGCGGACCTTCCGAGCCTGGTTGGGCTGCCGGCCAGCCGGATCGTCGATCGCCTGGACAACCTGCCCTTGCCGGTCCTTTTAGCCAGCCACCGAGTGGCGGCAACCCCTACCGAGCGCAACCTGATAGAAACATACATCACTACCTGGCGACGCTTGCAACCCAAAACAAATGGGGATACGTTACGTGCAATGGGATTACCTCCCGGTCCGGTATACCAGCGCATTTTGACGACGCTGAAGGATGCCTGGCTGGATGGCCAAATTCACACTCCGGAAGATGAGGATGGGCTGCTCAACCAACTGCTCGCCAGGCAAGGATACAATTGAAGTAGAGGAATACCATGGAAGCGGTTTCCTGGCTTGAAAAAGTAATGATCCGCCCGATCCAAGAGGGAGATTTACTCTCCCTGGAATGGGAAGGCCAATACCAGCATTTCCGCCGCGTTTACGCTGAGGCGTATCAGCGTACCAGGATGGGAAAGTCGGTTTTATGGGTCGCCGATTTACTCGGGGCTGGGGTCATCGGGCAGGTGTTCATCCAGCTCATCTGTGAACGGCTCGAGCTGGCTGATGGTACGCATCGGGCATACTTGTATGCCTTCCGCATCCGACCGGAATACCGCAACCAGGGTTTGGGGAGCCTGATTCTGGAACGTGTTGAAACGGATCTGCGTGAGCGTGGATTCCAGTGGATCACGCTGAACGTCGCCCGCGACAACCTCCGAGCGCAAGCCCTGTATGACCGCAAAGGTTACCGTTTGGTAGCTCCCGAGCCTGGCATCTGGTCCTTTCAGGACGAGAATGGTCAATGGCGCACCCAAGAAGAACCAGCCTGGCGGATGGAGAAATATCTATCTCTGGTTAATTCCTTTCCCGGATGAGCTCAACGGCTGATATAATAGGCTCTAGCTCGCCCCCTGACTGAACGTCATGGTTTTTTGTCCGGAATGCCTGCTTCATAGATATTATGCGAGCTTAAGCACATCCAGAACGAATCAGAAGGGTCCCTTTTCATGAGAGAGTATACAATTGAGTCAATTCGAAACATTGCCCTGGCGTCCCATTCCAATGCGGGCAAGACAATGCTCACCGAAGCCTTCTTGCATTTCACCGGCGCAACCACGCGCCTGGGTAAAACTCAAGATGGAACGACGGTTTCCGATTTCGAGGACGAAGAAATCCGGCGGGGTATATCTCTTTCGACTGCGATCGTGCCGGTCGAATACAAAAACTGCAAGATCAACTTCCTGGATACCCCTGGATATACCGATTTTGTTGGAGAGGTGGTTTCTGCTATGCGGGTGGCTGACGCAGCCATCATCATGGTTGACTCGGTTGCCGGGATGGAGGTCGGTACCGAAGTAGCCTGGTCTTACGCCGACCTGTTCCACCTGCCGCGCTTCGTGGTGATCAATAAGATGGAACGTGAAAACGCCAACTTCGAAAAAGCACTGGAATCGGTCCAACAATACTCTGAAATCCGCCTGGTCCCGGTACAACTCCCCTGGGGCGAGAAACAAGGCTTTAAAGGCGTCATCGACCTGCTCACCATGAAGGCTTATGCTGGTGACGGAAAAACTGCCAGTAACATCCCCGGGGATATGCAGAATGCTGCAGAAGAGGCTCGGATTACCCTGGTGGAGGCCGCCGCAGAAGGCGAGGATGCACTGCTCGAAAAATACCTGGAGACCGGAGAACTCTCCAATGAAGAGATTGCCAGGGGGTTGCGTTCCATCGTACGTTCTTGTGGTTTCATCCCAGTATTCGCAACGGCTGGCGCCGCCGAGATCGGCATTGGACCCCTTTTAGATGCGGTACTCGATCTCTTCCCGTCCCCCGCCGATATCGCTCCGGTCAGCGGCATTGGCAAGGGTGGACCTGAACAGCTCAGCGCTACGGATAGCGGCCCTCTGGCTGCTTATGTCTGGAAAACGACCGCCGATCCATTTGTGGG
>JAQTMA010000293.1:0-1559 GCA_028714615.1 Anaerolineaceae bacterium
GGCGCTGAGCGATTGCGATATGGTGGTCGTCACAGCGGGGTCTTCGGCCAGTGCGCGAGATTTAACCGCTAGTGCGATCCAGGCGTGCGGCGCTCCGGGTGTGCTGGTGCATGGAGTTAATCTACGCCCCGGGAAACCAACCATCCTGGCGATCTGCGCTGGGAAGCCCGTCATCGGGTTACCGGGCAACCCGGTGAGCGCATTGGTGGTCGCTCGTTTATTTGTTGTACCCCTCATCGCTTACCTGTTGGGGGATGCCGGGAACCATCCGCCCGCGATAGTCGTCGCTAGATTGAGTACCAACCTGGCCTCTCAAGCCGGTCGGGAAGATTGGGTCCCGGCGCGCATCGTTGCGGATTCGCAAGGGTTCCTGGCTGAACCCATCTTCTTTAAAAGTAACCTGATTTTCTCACTGGCGCGCGCCGATGGACTGATCTTTATCCCCGCGGATGCGACCGGCTCAAGCGCCGGGGAACCAGTCCAGGTTTATCTGCTTTCATGAAACCAACCTTTGGCATCATTTCCCTCATCTGGTTCGGACTGACCGGCTGTAGCCCGGTTTCAGTTTCGCTTCCGGTCAACCCACCTCCCAGCGTGACGATCATCGCAGCCAATCCGCGTTTGTTGACGGAATCCCCGGCGCCTTCCGCCGTCCCCAGCCTGACAAGCACCGCCAGCCTAACCCCGGCTGCCACTCCAACCCCAACCGAAACTCTCACGCCCGAACCGAGCGCCACCTGGGAAACTCATGGAGCGATGCAGGTCACTGCGCCGATCCTTTTGTACCACCATGTGGGGACAGATCGTGGTTTCCTGAATCGCTATTATGTCTCACCAGATGCCTTTGAAAGGCAGATGAAGGCGCTGCACGATGGGGGATACACCAGCCTGACCGTGTCTGCTATGGCTGAGGTGCTCGTCAATGGCGGCGACCTGCCTACCCGGCCGGTCATGATTACCTTCGACGACGGTTTTGAAGACGTTTACCAGAATGCTCTCCCCATCATGCAACGCTATGGGTTCGTGGGGACGACCTACATCATCGTCAACCAGATTGACCAGGTAGGCACGGTCACGTCGGATGAGTTAAAGGGGCTTTCCGCCGCCGGTTGGGAAGTCGGCAGCCATAGCATCAGCCACATCGACCTGACCAAAAACCACCGGAAGCTCTGGCAGGAGGTGGCTAATTCGCGTATTCAACTGGAGCATATTCTTGGGGCGCCGGTGACCAGTTTTTCGTATCCATATGGCGCCACCGATGCAACTGTAGTCAAAGCCGTGCGGGATTATGGGTATCGCAATGCGGTTGGCCTGGGTACCTCTGTCGAGCACACCTGGGCAACCTTGTATTTCTTGTCGCGAGAAGAAGTGCGCGCCAGCTACGATATTGACCTTTTTACAGCGCTCTTACCGTGGAAATAATAAGCGACCCTTCATTTCTCGCGCAGAGGCGCAGAGCCGCAGAGGAAAAGCAAATAATAAGAAACTCTGCGTCCCCAGCGGCTCTGCCCGAGAAATAGATACTGCTCGCGCGGAGGCGCAGAGCCGCAGAGGAAAAG
>JAQTMA010000293.1:1659-4787 GCA_028714615.1 Anaerolineaceae bacterium
AGAGCCGCAGAGGAAAAGCAAATAATAAGAAACTCTGCGTCCCCAGCGGCTCTGCCCGAGAAATAGATACTGCTCGCGCGGAGGCGCAGAGCCGCAGAGGAAAAGAAAATAATAAGAAACTCTGCGTCCCCAGCGGCTCTGCGCGAGAAATAGATACTGCTCGCGCGGAGGCGCAGAGCCGCAGAGGAAAAGAAAATAATAAGAAACTCTGCGTCCCCAGCGGCTCTGCCCGAGAAATAGATACTGCTCGCGCAGAGGCGCAGAGCCGCAGAGGAAAAGCAAATAATAAGAAACTCTGCGTCCCCAGCGGCTCTGCCCGAGAAATAGATACTGCTCGCGCGGAGGCGCAGAGCCGCAGAGGAAAAGCAAATAATAAGAAACTCTGCGTCCCCAGCGGCTCTGCGCGAGAAATATGGATTGCTCCCGTAGAGTCGCGAAGACCATGAGAATCCATAAAGATATTGTTTTGACTCTGTGCTTTAATATCCTCTATGATCTCTGATGAATACCTCCGTGCCTTCTGTGGGTAAACCGATGAGTATTTACTTACGCGATATTCCACTGCCCGTAGCGCAAGCCCGCTTCCAAGAGGCTTTGAAGGAAGCCGGACTATGGCGCGTGCTAGATGCCGAAGAGATCCCGTTGGATGAGAAGGCGCTGGGGCGCGTGCTGGCAGCGCCGGTCTGGGCGTCACTCTCCAGCCCACATTACCATGCTTCGGCAATGGATGGCTTTGCCCTTAGCGCGAGGGATACTTCCGGCGCCATGCCGACTGCGCCAATAGTGCTGACATGCGGTAGCCAGGCCGCCTATGTAGACACGGGTGACCCGATACCGGATTGGGCTGATGCGGTCATCCCGATCGAGGCGGTTGAACCCCTCGACGAAACCGGACAATCCTCCAAGGAGATGCGCCGCCCGGCAGCGATACGCATCCGCGCCGGAGTCGCTCCCTGGAGCCATGTGCGCCCGATGGGAGAGGATATCGTGGCTACTCAACTGGTGCTGCCGGCCGGGCAAGTGTTGCGTCCGGTTGATATCGGCGCACTGGCTGCCAGCGGGCAAGACCGGCTATTGGTAGCGCGCAAACCGCGTGTCGCAATTTTGCCAACCGGGAGCGAATTGGTTCCGGTCGGTCGCCCGGTGCTTCCGGGCGATATCATCGAATACAATTCTTACGTCTTGGCAGCCCAGGTAAATGCCTGGGGCGGGGAAGCGGTGCGCTACCCAATCACGGCTGATAATTTCGACCAGATCTGCGCTCAGGTCACCCGCGCAGCCCGCACAAACGATCTGGTGCTGATTAACGCGGGTTCATCGGCCGGCGCCGAAGATTATTCAGCACGGACTATCCAGGCCTTGGGTGAGTTGTTGGTGCATGGGGTGGCTGTGCGCCCGGGCCACCCGGTCATCCTGGGGATGCTGGGGGTTGAAGCCGGTGGTGGGCGTAAGGCACCGGTGATCGGCGTCCCGGGCTACCCGGTATCCGCAGCCCTGACCGGGGAAATCTTTGTCGAACCGCTGCTAGCGCGCTGGACTGGTAGAGAAGCATTCCAGCCTCAAGAAGTCCAGGCGAGGCTGACCCGTAAGGTGACTTCATCGCCAGGCGACACCGATTATTTGCGCGTAGCCGTTGGACGGGTGGGCGAGAGGCTACTGGCTGCGCCGTTACAGCGCGGGGCCGGAGTGATCACCTCACTGGTCAAGGCAGATGGGATTGCCATTATTCCACCGGGAGAACAGGGTTTGGAAGCAGGCGCACTGGTGACTGTACGTTTATACCGCTCACCGGACGAACTGGAGCATACCTTCTTTGCAATCGGGTCGCACGATCTGACCCTTGACTTACTGGCTCAATACCTGGCAGAAAAGGGGCGCCGGTTGGCTTCGGTCAATGCCGGCAGCCTGGGAGGGTTGGTAGCTTTACGCCGGGGTGAAGCCCACCTGGCAGGCTCTCATCTGCTCGATCCGCTTACTGGGGAATATAACTTGAGCTATATTCGCCAGTACCTCCCCGGCATACCAGTCTCCCTGTATGCCTGGGTAGGACGTAGGCAAGGGTTGATCGTGCAAAAGGGCAATCCGCTGAACATCCGGGGATTAGAAGACCTGCCCCGCTCGGAAGTCAGCTTTGTCAACCGCCAGCGCGGAGCAGGTACACGGGTGCTGCTCGATTTCCATCTGAGCAAGTTGGGTATCCCCTCGGAATCGGTAAGGGGTTATGAGCGCGAAGAATATACCCATCTGGCTGTCGCGGCGGCGGTAAGTTCGGCTCGCGCCACGTGTGGTTTGGGGATAGCCGCGGCAGCGCAAGCCCTCGACCTGGATTTCATCCCGCTCTTTGACGAAGAATATGACCTGGTTATCCCGCGCCGGTTCGAACAGACGCCGCTACTGGCGCCCTTGTTTGAGATAGGGCGGTCAGATCCGTTTCGCCAGGCTGTGGCAGCTCTTCCCGGCTACGACGTCAGCCGTATGGGCGAAAAATTGGCGGAGGTTGGGTGAAAAAGCTCGCTGCCCTGGTGATCGAGGAGGACGTTGTAGTATGCGAGAATCTATGCCAGTTGCTCGAGCTGCTGGATATCCACGCACGCCCGGCTTTCACCCTGCAAGCTGCCCATCTTTGCCTGGACGATGATCCGCCCGATATCATTTTCCTATCAAGCACAAATGAGAGCGAGGACAGGATGCAGCTCATGAATTGCCTGAGAGGCAAGCAAGAAAGGGCGCATGCGCCAGTCATCCTGGTTTCGGATGGTAGCGCTTGCCCGGAGATAGATGGCGTAGTTGATGTGGTCAGCCGGCCTGCCAGCCTGGATGCGGTAGAAAAGTGCTTACGCAAAACAGGCTTATATTAAACACAATCTTGAGGAGGAAATGATGGTGATTCCAGAAGGTATTCCCGCTCCTAATTTCAAGCTTGAGGACGAACACGGTGAGCCCCACGAATTAAAGGAGTATCTGGGCAAGCCGGTCGTCCTGTATTTTTACCCGAAAGATGATACGCCGGGTTGCACGACCGAAGCGTGTAACTTCCGGGATGATTACTCTGCCTACCAAAAAGCAGGGGTGGTCGTTTTGGGTGTCAGCCCGGATACGGTCAAATCCCACACCAAGTTCAAGGACAA
>JAQTMA010000294.1 GCA_028714615.1 Anaerolineaceae bacterium
CAGGTCATCCCCACCGCCTGGGTGGAAGCGGCCCAGGCCCGATGGGAACCTTGGAAGGGCGAGATGCCGGAGATGACATCCATGGGCGCCGACATCGCGCGGGGTGGCAAAGACATGACGGAAATAGCGAGGCGTCACGGAAACTGGTTCGATCAGCCGATCTTCCACACCGGAGCGGACACCCCTGACGGCTACACCTGTGCGGGCTACGTCGTCCACGCCCGCCGAGATGATTGCCCGGTCCACATTGACGCCATCGGCGTTGGCACAAGCCCCACGGACATTTTGACCAATTGGGGCGTTCACACGGTTCCTATTATAGCAAATCGGGCCACGGCGGCAACTGATAAATCGGGCCTGCTCACGTTCACCAACGTCCGGTCGTGGATGTGGTGGCGGGCGCGGGAACTGTTGGACCCCGAGAACGGCCACAACGTCGCCCTGCCGCCGGACAAGACCCTCAAGGAAGACCTGACCGCGCCGCGATATATTCAACGGGGCAGCCGAATTTACGTGCAATCGCGGGACGAAATCTTTAAACTCATCAAACGGTCGCCTGACCGGGGCACGGCCTACGTCCAGGCGATGATCGACACCCCCAGGCGGCGCGCCAGGGTGAAAAAGAAGGCGCGGGAAACCGAAACGTATTGGGAGCTGGCATAGATGCAGGAGCCGTTTATAGTAGATTATACGGGGCAATGGAAGAGTATAGATAGCCAACCTAGCCTTACGGTATTGAATTATAGCGGAGGGAAGCAAAGTTCGGCGTTATTATGGATGGTTATACTAGGGCATATAAAAAGACCGGATAATTTTATAGTTGTTAATGCGAATCCAGGAATGGAAAATAGCCTAACATATAAATATATTGATATGATGGAACAGATTTGCATAGATAATGGCATCCAAATCATAAAAGCTAAAGGCCCAAATCTATATGAAGATTTAATAAACTTTAAGAAAAAAGGAGCTGCTAGAATTGATAACCCGCCGTATTGGGTGGATAAGATGAATGGTACGAAGGGAAGGTTGGTTCAGGGATGTACTAAGTTTTATAAAATAGCGCCTATGGATCGGGTTATTAGGGAACATATAAAAGGTAGTAGACTTACAACATCCTGTGTTCATAAATGGATTGGATTTTCTAAATCGGAAGTGCATAGGATAAAGCCACCTTCGGTTAAGTATACCGCTTTTAGGTATCCATTGATAGAGATGGGTTTGACCAATGAAGATATTATTAACTACTACGATGATAATTTCTTGCCCGTTCCTCCACGATCTGTTTGTAATGCTTGTTTTGCTAATGGTTTAGATATGCTAAAAGAGATGTACGAACGTCGCCCTGAAGATTGGGAGAAAGCCGTCGCTGTTGATGAGGCGGTAAGGGACATGCGAGCATTAGGGATTAAATACCCAGTATATGTTTCAGCTACCCTGAAGCCTCTAAGAATATTGGCTGAAGAAGATTTTTACCAGGGGGATAAAAGCGATAGCGATGATGAGTCATGCACCTCTGGATATTGCTTTGTATAAGGCCATAGGATAATAGAATGATCGTCAAGAGCCTACTCATCGCCGCCATCGTCCTGCTCAACGTGGGCTTCAACATAGAGCATGAACGGTTGTGCCACAAGGATTCAGGAACGACCTATTCGGAAGATGTTAAGCGTAGCAGCCGTTTGGAATGGCTTATGGCTATCTCGGTAATTGCGATTGGGATTGTGGTATTCATATGATTAAAGCCATCTCCAAGCATGGCCACCCTCGGGAAATAGAATCGCTCCAGTGGGATGGCACCCTCGATTCAATCGATGAAATAAAGGCGGCGTTCCCCGATATGGTATCTAATGAGCTTATCATCACAGGTAGGCTGGTAGAGTGGAGCATCAAGACCAAATATGGCTGGCAACGGGTTTACCCGAATGAGTACATAATTAAGGATGGAACCTACCATCCGTGTAAGCCGCAGATGTTTGCTGAGAGCTATGAAATACAGAACGGATAAATACGAATTGTATCTAGGGGATTGTTTGGAGGTAATGGCCAGGATGCCGGAAAACAGTGTTGATGCGATTGTTTGTGATCCGCCTTACGGGCTTAAATTCATGGGTAAGCATTGGGACCATGGCGTACCCGGCGAGGATTTTTGGAGGGAAGCTTTACGAATTGCGAAACCAGGAGCTTATTTGTTGGCGTTTGGCGGAACTCGAACCTATCACAGATTGGCTTGTGCGATTGAGGATGGGGACTGGGAAAACAGGGATATGATAGCTTGGGTATATGGATGTTATTCAGAGGATACAGAAGTTTTAACTAAAAGGGGATGGCTTAGATATGATGAAGTTAGTGAGATAGATGAGATAATGCAATGGGAGCATAGCAATAATTCATTATCGTGGGCTAAGCCAATAGATAGGTTTGAGTACTATGTAGACGACTCTATGGTATTGCTAGAGAACAGAAATACTTCTCAGTTAATAACAAAGGATCATAATGTAATGGCCAGAATAAGAAGGCATAGCAGGAATGAGAAATCATACGCTTACGAAAAAATAAAAGCGGTAGACATAAAGCCTAGTTGGCAAATAGATTTACCGTTGGCAGGGCATTTAGACGGGATCGTAGATATACGGTATCCGTATCTGGTAGGTTGGTGGATGACGGATGCGTGGAAGCATTTAGATGGTAAGGCTTGCATGTTTTCACAGGCAAAGGTGAAGACGAGGGATAGGCTCAGAAAGTACCTATCCGATAACGGAATAAAATTCTCTGAATATGTTAAGAAAGCAAAGAAGAGCACCCATAACGATGAGCATACGTTTTATGTTACCGGCGGTGTCGCAGAATATTTAACGTATGAGTTTTCAGCTAGAGAGCTTCACTGGGGGATGCTTTTATGGAGTGCACAGTCGCGATTTCAGCTACTTGAAGGTTTGCTAGATGGTGACGGTAGCAGAAATAAAAACGATGGCTATTTAGAGATATTCTGGAGTAAGAGGAAGTTACGGTTAGATATTGTACAAGCATTGTGCCTTTCTTTGAATATGAGAAGCCATATAAATTACGATAAGGGCTGCATCTATATAAACAGATGTAGAAACACGACGCAAATACAGTCCATACATAGAAAGCCATTGCAAAGGTATAGGGGAAAGGTTTGGTGTTTCAGTACGCATACAGGGGCCTTCGTTGTGAGAAGAAATGGAAAAGCGTTTATATCGGGCAATAGTGGATTTCCAAAATCAATGGATATAAGTAAGGCTATTGACAAGAAATTTGGCGTTGAAAGAGAAGTAATCGGAATAAAGCCAGGGCATGAAGAGTTTGCAGGGAGAACCACTAGGGGGCTTATAGGTTTCAAAGGGGCAATGGACGGGTTTGATAGGCCGTGGATGCATGATGACGATAAGCGGGAAGCCTATCATCAACTGACCGCTCCAGCTACCGATGAAGCCAAGCAATGGTCTGGCTTTAGAACCGCATTGAAGCCCGCTATTGAGCCTATCTGCATGGCGCGAAAGCCCATTGAAGGAACCGTGGCGGATAACGTTTTGAAATATGGAGTTGGCGGGCTGAATATTGATGGCTGCCGAATCGGGCAACGCGACGAGAACGAGAGTGGGGGGAGCCGATCAGGGTCAAAGGCTAGTACCAATCGAGCTATGAGCGGAGATAACTACGAAAGAGCACCAAAAGATGAGATTGGGACGGGAAGATGGCCTGCTAATTTGATCCATGACGGAAGTGATGAAGTCATGGCGCTGTTTCCAGAGTCAAAAGGCCAGCAGGGTGACGTAAAGGGAACCGAGGCTTCGCGTACTGGTGGAGAGGGAACCAATTGCTATGGTGAATACGGACGAGTTCCTGCGGCCAAACGTGGAGATAGTGGAAGTGCGGCCCGCTTCTATTACTGCGCAAAAGCTTCAAAGTCAGACCGAGGGGCGTATAACAATCACGCTACGGTCAAGCCTACCGATCTGATGCGTTACCTATGCCGCTTGGTTACTCCGCCCGGAGGTGTTATCCTGGACCCGTTCATGGGCTCTGGTTCGACAGGAAAGGCCGCTCTACTTGAAGGCTTTCGTTTTATAGGGATAGAAAAGGAAGAGGAATATCTTGAGATTGCCAACCGTCGTTTGGTAGAGGTATATCTGAATACCATGGATGAGTTGTAGTTTGAATTACCACCATCGTCGAGATGACGAAGGAAATAAATATGTCAAGTCTGGACCCACCAATTGTCAATGACGATCCGCAGACCATAGCTGATTATGGTTTGAAAGCGGAGACTATGTTGCAGTGGTTGACCGAAATGGTCAACATACCCAAATGGCGTCCGCAATGTGACGAGGACCATGATTACTACGAAGCGAATCAATTAAAACAGGAAGTTGCCGAAGAAATGCGCAGGCGGGGTCAAGCTGCTGCGCCAATACCTTATTGCTCGGCAGCCATTGATACCATCCTGGGAATGGAGGCGCAGACGCGAACCGGGGTGAAGGTGGACACCGCCCCCGGCGAGGTGACACCGGATGTGGCGGATGCGCTGTCGGTGAAGCTCTTTGATGCGGTGATGGAGACGAACACTGATGCGGTAATCGCGGAAGCCTATCATGGCCAGATCGTCGGCGGCATCGACTGGGTAGAGGTGGGCTGGGAGACGGACCCGTTCAAGCCGAGCAAGCGAGTCGCCTACGTTCCGTACCATGAGATGTGGTGGGACTGGCGGGCGAAGGATGTGCTGCTCCGTGATGCGCGCTATATCGTGCGGAAGAAAAGGT
>JAQTMA010000295.1 GCA_028714615.1 Anaerolineaceae bacterium
TGCCTTGAATGTGGCGCCTGCAAAGTAGCTTGCCCTACTGATGCATTGGATTGGGTTTATCCGCGGGGCAGCTTTGGGGTGGTATATCGCAAAGGATAATCAGCCAAAATGGCTCAGGCGATGCTAAGTACTTCCCCGGAATCGATGCGGTAATTAGAGCCATTCACGTAAGCGGCACGCGGAGATACCAGGAAGGCAATTACATTTGCGATTTCTTCAGGATTGCCGGGGCGTCCGGCGGTAATCCAGGGGCGGGTCTCACGCACCAGGGTGCGAGCCGCTTCATCAAGGCTGATGTTTTGAGCGCTGGCAATCTTCCCCAAATAGCTCCTCAACTGTGAAGTCAACACCATCCCCGGTGATACTGTGTTGACCCGGATTCCTTCCGGGCCATATTGCCGAGACAGCGACTTGGCCAAAGAGAGCACGGCGGCTTTGGCTGCGGCATAATGCGGCACGAAGCGTTCAGGCTGCACCGCGGCATCGGTGGCGACCATGACGATACTGCCATGTCCCAAGCGACGCATCCCTGGTAAAATCGCCCGGGTCATGCGGATCACTGAGAACAGGTTGAGTTCCAGCACTTCCTGCCATTGATCGTCATGCACATCTTCGAAACTCCCACCAAAACCAACATTTCCGCCGACGTTGTTCACCAGGATTTCGATAGGCCCCAGTTGTTTGGTGATTGAATCGACGGCTGTTTCAATCTCTTCGGGATTTGTTGCATCTGCTGGTACCGCCATTACTGTAGCGCCGCAATTCAGGGTCAAGTCATGCTCGGCTTTGTGCAGGTCATCTGTTCCGCGGGCAATCAGCCCCAGCCGGCAACCTTCTTCGGCTAGCCGGTGTGCGGTTGCTAAACCGATTCCCCGCGAAGCTCCTGTGACCAGGGCAACCCGTTCCTTCAACTCAAGATCCATTGGAATATCCTCCTGTAGAAACCCCACATTTCTTGCAGAGAACGGTATACTAGACGCTACCCAATTAGAATACAAGAATAATAATACTATAACAATCCAAATTACGGACTTCACCCAATCGCCATACCGGCAGGCAACATCGTTTTTCACCGAAAAGGGTTATTCATTAAGAGGAGAAATGAACTATGGGCGACCAAGAATATAAAGTGTATGGGTATCGCTGGGTGATCCTGGCTGTATTTATGTTCATCAACCTGACCATTCAGATCCTTTGGATCTGCTTCGCTCCGATCACCGGTCCGGCTGCACAGTACTATGGAGTGAGCGACTTGCAGATCGGGTTTCTGGCCATGCTCTTCATGATCGTTTACATCCCCTTATCGTTACCCGTGTCCTGGATGATCGATACACTTGGGTACCGGAAATCCGTGAGCATTGGGGCGGCGTTGCTGGGGGTTTTCGGTGTATTGCGCGGATTTTTTGCCGCCGATTATTTCATGGTTGTGGTCTCAACCATCGGTCTGGCAATCGCCCAACCCTTTCTGTTAAATGCCATCAGCACCGTGGCGGCGCGGTGGTTTCCGATCCAGGAACGCGCCACCGCATCCGGGCTGGCGATGGTGGCCGGATTTATTGGCATCGCGATTGGGCAGGTGACTTCTCCGCTGTTGGTCTTGCGTTTCGGCATCCCACAGATGCAACTGCTTTTTGGGATGATCGCTGCAGTTTCTGCGGTGGTATTTCTCCTCTTCACCCGGGATGCTCCACCCACGCCGCCCTGCCCTGTGGGTCAAGAAAGCCGAGCGCTCATGTTAACCGGCTTGAAGAGTATGTTGCGCATGCGGGAGATTTGGTTTTTGTTGGTGATTTTCCTGGTTGGGATGGGTATTTTCAACGGGGTATCCACCTGGATTGAAGAGATCGTCCGTCCGAAAGGGTTCACCATCTCTCAGGCAGGTGAGCTGGGCGGAATCTTGTTGATTGGTGGTATTGTTGGGGCGATTATATTCCCGGCGTTGTCGGATAAACTACGCAAGCGCAAACTATTCTTACTGTTAGGGATGATCCTGGCCATACCCGGCCTGGCCGGCATTATCCTGGCGCAGAGCTATCTGGTCATGTTGGTTTCAATGTTCACCCTGGGCTTTTTCTTGATGAGCCTTGCCCCGATTGGCTATCAATATGGGGCTGAGATCACCTTCCCAGCTCCGGAAGGGACTTCGAATGGGTTGCTCAACCTGGCCGGACAGATCTCTGTGGTTTTTGTGTATGCTATGGACGCATTCAAAAATGCCGATGGGACCTTCACAACTTCCCTGGTCGTTCTGGTAGGGTTGATGGTTGTTAATGCGTTTCTGATCGCCAACTTACGTGAATCGCAACTGATTGACGCGCAACCGGCATAAAGCCTTGATTACGATTCGATAGAACGACAAAAGCCCACCTTTGCAGTGCGCTTTTCTCATCCCTTTCAATCGACTGATGCTATAATCATGATTATAAAAGTCATGATCCATACCACAGCCGGGGGCAAGGGGTGGCAGTTTGGAAAGTATAATCTCCGCAATCGATACCAGCGACCCTGAATTCGAGAGGAACTGCAGCTATCACAGCGCCCTAACCGAAGATCTGCGCCGGCGATTGGCCGAGATACGCCAGGGAGGAGGGGGAAAGTATCGCGAACGCCATGAAGCCCAAGGGAAACTGTTCGTCCGAGAGCGCATCGACCGCTTGATAGACGCGGGCTCACCCTTTCTGGAGCTGTCTCCCCTGGCGGCCAGTGGTATGTATGAGGGCCAGGCGCCCGGCGCAGGCATCGTTACCGGCATCGGGCGGGTTGCCGAACGCGAAGTCATGATCGTGGCGAATGATGCGACGGTTAAAGGTGGCGCATATTTTCCAATAACCACCAAGAAACATCTTCGCGCGCAGGAGATTGCCGAGCAGAATTTGCTGCCGTGCATCTACCTGGTTGACTCGGGGGGCATATTCCTGCCTTTGCAAGACGAGGTTTTCCCGGACGTAGACGATTTTGGGCGCATTTTTTACAACCAGTCGCGGATGAGCGCCAAAGGAATTCCTCAGATTGCAGTCGTCATGGGTTCTTGTACAGCGGGAGGCGCCTACGTCCCGGCCATGAGCGACGAAACCATCATCGTCAAGGGCACCGGAACCATCTTTCTGGGAGGGCCGCCATTGGTTAAGGCCGCTACAGGCGAAGATGTCTCCGCTGAAGAACTAGGCGGCGCGGATGTGCATACCCGTCTCTCTGGGGTAGCCGATCATTTTGCCGAGGATGACGATGATGCCCTCGAGATTTGCCGCAACATCATCGAAACCCTTCCCAAGGACAGTGGTCGCCGTGGAGCTACCTGGCTGGACGGCCTCGACGTGCTCCCACCCGAAGAACCGCTCTACCCCGCTCGAGAGATCTACGGGGTGCTGCCGGTCAGTTCGCGCCAGACGTACGATGTGCGGGAAGTGATTGCCCGCCTGGTGGATGGCAGTGCTCTACGCGAATTCAAAGAGCGCTATGGCGCCACCCTGGTATGCGGATTTGCCCGCATTCATGGATACCCGGTGGGGATTTTGGGGAATAACGGTGTGTTGTTCAGTGAGAGCGCTTTAAAAGCCACCCATTTTATTGAGCTATGCGAGCAGCGTGGTATTCCCCTCTTGTTTTTGCACAATATCACCGGCTTCATGGTCGGAAAAGAGTACGAAGCCGGGGGGATTGCTAAGGATGGCGCAAAGATGGTGCACGCAGTCTCCAATGTCAGCGTACCCAAGCTGACGGTTCTGATAGGTGGTTCCTTCGGCGCGGGGAATTATGGTATGGCAGGGCGAGCGTTTAGTCCGCGTTTTTTATGGATGTGGCCGAATGCGCGCATCAGCGCGATGGGAGGAGAACAGGCGGCCAACGTGTTGCTAACCGTCAAACAAGACCAACTGGCACGCGAAGGCAAACCAGAATTTGATCTGGAGGAAGCTAAGGCGTTCAAGCGCCCGGTGCTCGAAGAATACGAGCGGGCAGGCCACCCATATTTTGCAACGGCGCGCTTGTGGGATGATGGTGTCATCGATCCGGCCGATACCCGCCAGGTGCTGGCCTTGGCGCTTTCGGTGGTGCTCAATTCACCTCGCACGGAAGGCAAGTTTGGGGTATTTCGCATGTAGTGGTAGAGCCGCCAGCGGATTTGTAACAATGAAACGCCAATGTTTAGGAAAATTCTGATCGCGAACAGAGGGGAGATCGCCGTACGGATCATCCGGGCGTGCCGTGAGATGGGCATCGCCTCGGTGGCTGTGTATTCCGAAGCCGACCGGCGTGCGTTGCATGTCCGCCTGGCCGATGAGATAGTTTGTATCGGTCCGCCTGCTGCGATGTTGTCTTATTTATCCATCGAGAATATCCTGCAAGCTGCGAAAGAGACCGGCGCTGACGCTATTCACCCCGGATACGGTTTTCTCTCGGAGAATGCGGCCTTCGCGCAGGCAGTACAAGAAGCTGGTTTGGTTTTTATCGGACCCCAGCCCGCAGCAATAGACGCTATGGGCGACAAGGGTCGGGCTCGCGCACGAATGCAAGCCAGCGGGGTGCCGGTTGTTCCCGGCTACCAGGGGGCGGATGACGAGGGGACCCTGATTTCTGAAGCCTCAAAGATTGGCTACCCGTTGTTGGCGAAAGCCGCCACCGGCGGGGGAGGTAAGGGTATGCGCGTAGTCAATCATCCAGATGAATTGGTCGATTCCCTGGCGGCTGCCCGGCGCGAATCTATGCACGCATTCGGCGATGACCACCTGATCCTGGAGCGGTACATCCCGAAGGCGCGCCACATCGAGTTTCAAATTCTTG
>JAQTMA010000296.1 GCA_028714615.1 Anaerolineaceae bacterium
CCGGAGGAAGTCTGGGCTATTGCTGTTTTGTTTCGGGTGTGTTAAAATCCTTCGACAGATTATCGGGGTGTGGCTCAGTCCGGCTAGAGCACGCGGTTCGGGACCGCGAGATCGAGGGTTCAAATCCCTCCGCCCCGACAGTAATTATCCTCGGCCAATTTGGTCGAGGATTTGTGTATGAAAAGCATTATCCGCTAATTTCGCTAATTTGGTTATGCAAATTAGTGAAATTAGCGGAAAAGAACCCCTTTCGAGCGCCTATGGATGATACTCTCCCTGCCGCACTTCACCGCAGCCGCCAATTCTGGCGTGGAGTCCAGGCCATGTTGCCCATCCTGCTGGGGGTCATCCCCTTTGGGATGATTTACGGGGCGGTCGCACGCCAGTCTGGCATCTCTGTGGCTGCAGCGCAATCGATGTCCTTCATTGTTTTTGCGGGCAGCTCCCAGTTCATTGCCGCCCAGCTCATCCACCAGGCGGTTCCCGGCCTGGTGGTCGTGCTGACGATTTTCGTCGTCAATCTACGGCATGCCCTGTATAGCGCTTCGGTGGCCGGTTCTATCCGGCGCCTGCCTCCCCTTTGGAAGGCGGGACTGTCGTATTTGCTCACCGATGAAGCGTATGCCGTGGCGGTTACGCACTACCAACAGGAAGGCGACGCCGGCAACCAACATTTTTATTTCCTCGGAGCCGGATTGAGCCTGTGGACTTGCTGGCAGATCAGTACCGCTGCCGGGATTTTCCTCGGGACAGTCATCCCTGCAAGCTGGTCCCTGGATTTTGCCCTCCCGTTGACCTTCATCGCATTAGTCGTCCCCGCACTCAGGGAGCGCGGCGGGATAGCCGCCGCGCTGGTCGGCGGTATTCTGGCGCTCTTCACCTTCTCGCTACCGTACAAATTGGGCATCCTGGTCGCCGCGCTGGCCGGAATCGGGGCTGGGTTGCTGTTGGAGAAGAAGCCATGAATATCTGGTTGGTGATGCTCACTGCCGGTGTGCTGACCTATCTGACGCGCCTGTCCTTCATCTGGCTGTTTGAAAAAACGGCCATGCCGCCGCTTTTGCAGCGCGCTCTGCGCTTCGTACCCCCGGCAGTTCTTTCGGTCATCATCTTTCAGGAGCTGCTCATCCGAGACGGCAAACTGGCCTTGGGTTGGGACAATGCGCGGCTCCTGGCCGGGATCGTTGCGATGCTTGTGGCCTGGCGTACGCGCAGCCCGCTGCTGACGATCGTAGCCGGGATGGCCACCTTGCTGGCAATCAACGCGCTTGTTCGGTGATCCACCTCCTCCTCTACAAGGAAGCTTAACCAAACCATAATATATCCTTCAAAGGGACTTAACGGCATCGTGGTAGGATGGGGGTGGAAAATATTGATATGACAACCATAACCATCAAAAACCAGTACCAAGGATCAGGCCAGCCGATGCACATTCTCGTCACCAACGATGACGGGGTTACCGCCCCCGGATTGCTCGCCCTCGCCCAGGCTATGCGGCCTTTTGGGGAAGTCACCATCCTGGCGCCCGATCACAACTGGTCGGCTGCCGGGCACGTGAAAACGCTCGACCGGCCAATGCGCATCCGCCAGGTCTTCCTGGTCGACGGAAGCTCCGCCTGGGCTACCGATGGCGCGCCGTCAGATTGCGTCGCGCTGGCAAATTGTGGTTTCCTGGATGAGAAGATCGACCTGGTCGTCTCGGGGATCAACCCTTCGGCCAACCTTGGCCATGACGTCACCTACTCTGGGACCGTTACGGCAGCAATGGAAGCCGCCATCTGGGGCATCCCATCCATGGCAGTCTCGGTGGATTCACCGAACAATCACCTCGGGTTAGTCGATTACGCCACAGCGGCAACGTATGCCGCGCGCATCGTTCGCGGGATTCAGCTCAATGGCCTCGGGCCGAACGTGCTGCTGAACGTCAACGTCCCGTACCTGCCTGAGAAGGACATCCAGGGTATCATGATCACCCGCCAGGGTCTACGCGTCTATCACGACAAGCTGGACCGCCGGGTGGACCCGCGAGGCGTGCCTTATTACTGGACGGCCGGCGACCTGCCGACCGGTGTTCCCGAACGCGGCACCGATTTCGGCGCGCTAGCGGACGGATTCGTCTCGGTCACCCCCCTCCAACTGGATCTTACCGCCTACAGCGTCATCCCCGACATGAACGGGTGGGATTGGAGCGGTCACCACAGCCAGATTGTGCCGATCAAAGAGAGCTCATTCTTCATCCCCGGTTAACCTTTTCCCAAAAACAGGTAGCTTCCAGCTTCCTTCGCCGCTGACGCGCAGGTCGCGGCGTTGGTAGCCCCACCAGGCTAAAAGCGTGAAGAGAAGTGCAACCCCTACCAGGCCCAGCAGCCAGCCCCAATTGAGGCCATTCACGGCGTCGCCGGATTGGAAATAGTTCAGCGGGGAAAAGCGCGCCGCCGGTTGGAGCGTCTTGATCACGCGTGCCAACGAGGTGAGAAAGTAGCTGGCGACCAGGAGGGCGCTGGCGGCGGTTGCGGCCGCGCTGCGCGAAGGCAGCAGCATGCTCAAACCCAGCGCCAGGCCGGAAAATAACATCAAGACGGCGAAGGCCGATACAAACGGCAGGAGCAAGGCCCACAAGGTTAGGCCGAGATGAGCGCTGAGCAATCCCAGGGCGCATCCGGCCCAGGTGAGGGCTAAAATAGCGGCGGTGGCCCCCGCCAGGCCGAAGAAGCGGCCAAAGAAAAGGGCTGTGCGGCTGATGGGGGCGGCCTGAACCAGGTCCAACTGCCCGGCTTCTTCGTCTGCGGCAATCAGCCCGCTTCCGGTCAGGATTGAAAACAAAGCCAATACCACCACGCCGTATGACAGCAAGCTGGTATCCAGGTAGCCGCCCGGGCTGGTCATGCGGGCCATATCCCCGAAGAAAGCCATCAGCTCCTTGGGGTAGCCTTGGATCAGCTCGAGCATTTGCGAACCCTGACCGATAAAGGCGTCGTGCAGAGCGACAGCTCCCCAGCCCAGCAGGAAAAATGAGCCGCCCCATGCCCACACCTGGCCGAGTAGACGTTTGAATTCGTGACGGAATGTGGCGCCCATGTCAACCTCCCTGCCCGGCGGGCGATTCATAGTAAGCCAGGAAAAGCTCTTCGAGCGAAGGACGCTCAGTCTCCAGGTCGCTCACCGAAAAAGCCGCCAGGCTTTTCACCAGGCTATCGATTTCACCTTCCACCTGCAGGCGGAGGGGCGTTGCATCGATTGCGCTGAGCAGCTTGACGCCCGGCAAAGTTACCAGGGGCGCCAGGGACGAAGGACTTACCGGTCTGCCGAAACGCACCGTCACCCGGCGCAAGGCGCGCCGGATCAGGGCCTGGGGATCCGCCACCTCGACCACGCTCCCCTGGCGCAGGATGGCGACGCGCTCTGCAATTTCCTGGACTTCGCTGAGAACATGTGAAGAAAAAAAGACGGTCGCGCCGTGCTGGCGGGCTTCGCCGACCAGACCCAGCACGGCCCGCTGCGCCAGTGGATCGAGTCCGCTGGTGGGTTCATCGAGGAGCAGCAGCTCCGGCCGGGCCATGAAAGCCTGCACGATGCCCACTTTCTGCTTGTTGCCCTTGGAAAGGTTCTTGATCTGTGGCTTGAGATCCAGATCGAGGCGTGAGGCAAGCTGGCGGACGAAATCCCAATCGAGCTTTTTGGGGCGCAGCTCGCCCAGGTAACGCAGGGCGCCTTCCACTGTCTGCGCGTCCTCGAAGTGCAGCTCGCCGGGCAGGTAACCGCAGCGTGCGCGCACATCCACCGGGTGGCGCTGAGGGTCCAGCCCCAAAACGCGCAGAGCGCCGCCGTTTGGGCGGATCAAGTCGAGCAGGCAGCGGATAGTGGTGGTCTTGCCGGCGCCGTTGGGGCCGAGGAAGCCGAAAACCTCGCCGGGATGTACCTCCAGATCGACCCCCCGCAGGGCCTGGAGCTGGCCGTAGGATTTTCGCAGAGCTTGGGCTTCAATCACGAGCGGATTGCTCATTGGTACTCCTTAGCGAAGAGAAGGGTTTCAATGCTTCAGCGCAGCAACGGCTTCATCCAGATGCTGGTCGCGATGCAAGGCGCGGATGACCCAGCGCGGGTTGAGGGAGTGAATCTGCTCGAGGAGGGCAGTCGGGAAGGATTCCAGGCGCTGATCGAGCACTGCAGCCGTCACCAGGGCGATTCGCCCAGCATCGCGGGGTGGGATGGCAGCCCACGCTTCAGGGCTTTGACAGAAACACCCGGATGCCATCGCGCTCATCCATGATATAGGCAGTCGCTGCATACCGGAGCACGATGGTCGTGATCCACAGGTCCCCGATGGCTCCGCTGGCGTTGATGACTGCACAGATGCCGAATACAGCCACCCAGCCAGTCCCCTGTAAGAACCACATACCCAGGATGAACAGCAAGCTGAGCAGGATAAGCGGCGCCAGGGCGATGGCGATATAGTTGTTTCGCCGGTAGGTATAACCGGGAGAGGTGGCGTAGAACATCATCTGCTTCCATAGAAAACCATAGCGGGGTCTTGCGCCAAACAACTGCATGACCCCACCATGCGCCAGCTCGTGCAGGAGCAGGGTTAGCACAATTCCTGCGAGGGTCAGGCCGATTTCGCGCAGGCCGAATTCGAGGAGCGCCGGCATCTTTCCCAGGCTGACGGCCAAACTGAAGAATATCGCCCCAGAGATGATAAAAAGAGGGACTGCCAGGATTTGGAGCATGAGAAAGCGGACCGGTTTTTCGGTTATCCTCCAATACAGAACTTCTTGATA
>JAQTMA010000297.1 GCA_028714615.1 Anaerolineaceae bacterium
CCGCTCCACCATCTACCGCTACCTCCCCGACCTTCCCTTCTTGTGCGCAGACGAACGCGGGCGCCTGACCATCGACCGGGCCAGCTACCTGTTGCACGTGCGCATGAGCCTGCACGAAGCCACCGCCGTTCACCTGGCTGCGCGCATGATGGCCACCCGCATGGACAAGCAGAACCCGCACGCCGCCGCGGCCCTGCGCAAGCTGGCGCTGGCGCTCGAGAAGCTCGCCCCGCGCGCTAGCCGCGACATCGCCCGCTCGGCCGATATGCTGGACGCCGCCCAAAAGAAGCGCGACCCCGCTTACCTGGCGGTGCTGGAAACCCTCACCCTGGCCTGGGCGGGTGGCTATAAGACGCGTGTGGAGCATACCGCTCCGGGCGCGGAGCCGAAGGAGTTCCTCTTCTCTCCCTACGTGCTGGAGCCCTACGCCATCGGGCAGTCGCTCTACGCCATCGGCTGGCGTGAGCCGCCGGGCGAGCTGCGCACTCTCAAGGTGGAGCGCATCGCCCGCGCCTGCCTGTTGGCCGAGCGCTATACCATCCCGGCCGATTTCGATCCGTGCGCGCTGTTGGCGGACGCCTGGGGCATCTGGTACACGGGCCAGCCCCCGGTCACGGTGGTGCTGCGCTTCAGCCCGCGCGTTGCCGGGCGGGTCAGCGAATCGTGCTGGCACCCCGGGGAGCAGCTCGAGCCGCAGGCGGACGGGTCGCTGGTGTGGCGGGCCAACATCGCCGAGCCCCTGGAGATGATGCCCTGGGTGCGCGGGTGGGGTGCCGATTGCGAGGTGCTGGCGCCGGCGGGGATGCGAGAGAGTGTGGCGCATGAAGTGCAGCGATTATCGCAGTTGTATCAACAGGATGAAGTGAAAGGATAATATGCAGGATCGGTTTATTGCACACCTCCGTACGAATGATCGAGAGCCCCAATATCTCTGGGATCATCTTAAAAATGTCTCCGCATTTTCCGGACAATTTACAAACAAGATTGGATTGAAACTGGCTGGTGAATTGCTCGGTCTCTTACATGACTTAGGAAAAGCCAGCAAGGAATTCCAGAATTATATCGGCTCTGCCAATGGGCTTATTGATGTGGATGATGATGAGTTCGTCGATGTTGAAGCAAAAAAAGGAAAGATCGACCATGCTACTGCGGGCACCCAGTTAATTTATAGAAATCTATTCGGCAAAGGTCATGAAGGACTTATTGCTGCCCAGATCCTTTCATTATGTATTGCTTCTCATCATTCCAGGTCTGGACTGATTGATTGCCTTTCGCCGGATGGAGAGAATCGTTTCAAAAGGCGAATCGAAAAAGAGGAGGAGAATACCCATGCAGAAGAAGCATGGTCTACTCTTAATGAAGAAGAAAAACACGAGGTCTGCAAGCTTCTTGCCGATGATACGCTTGTCGATCAATTAATTGAAAAACTGAAATCACTAAATGAGGGAAAGGATCGAGACCACCAAGACACATTCGCATTCAAATGCGGACTCCTGATTCGCTACCTATATAGCTGTCTTATTGACGCCGATAGGCTGGATACTGCTGACTTCGAGACTCCGGGAAATGCTCAGCTTCGCAATTATGGTGAGTACCATCCGTGGCGAACCTTGATCCTGCGACTGGACGAAAAACTAAAGGAGTTCAAGCACAAAGGGGAGGAGATTGGGTTTGTCGATGATATTCGCAACCAGGTATCTCAATCTTGCTTTGATTTTTACACCAAGCCGAAGGGCGTTTATCAATTAAAAGTTCCTACCGGGGGAGGAAAAACTTTAGCCAGCCTCCGCTTTGCATTGAACCACGCTGCATATTACCAGATGGATCGGATATTCTATGTAATACCTTACACTTCCATTATCGACCAGAATGCAGATCAAGTTCGAAAGATACTAGAAGATCGGGATGGTCGAGGACATATTTTGAATAGAGTTGTTCTTGAACATCATTCGAACCTTACCCCCGAAGAAGAAACCCGAAGGCAAAGTCTGTTATCGGAGAATTGGGACGCGCCTGTCATTTTCACAACCCAGGTTCAATTTTTAGAATCGTTATTCGGGTCAGGTACCAGAAGCGCACGAAGAATGCACCAGTTGGCTAACTCTGTGATCATATTTGATGAGGTACAGACGATTCCAGTACGCTGCGTACACATGTTCAACCTTGCGATTCGGTTTCTCGTCCATGGTTGTGGATCGACGGTTGTACTATGCACTGCAACTCAGCCTCTTCTTGACAAAGTAGAACCCGCTCAACGAGCACTGATGATTAATTCGGATCAGAAAATGATCTCCGATGAGGAGAACCTTTTTGAAAAACTAAAGCGCGTTGATGTCTTTGATCGCCGAAAAATTGGGGGATGGAATGATGAAGAAGTGGCAGGATTAGCAGAACAGGAATTGCTAGACAAAGGGAGCGCTTTGATCATTGTCAACACGAAAGCCTCTGCCCGGTCCCTCTTTCTGGCCATGATCAATCGAAATAATACCGATGTGTACCACCTCAGTACCAATATGTGTCCTGCGCATCGCCTTAAGGTGTTGGATACGATTAAGAAAAGGCTCGAGAATAAAGAACGCGTAACTTGTATCAGCACACAGTTGATCGAAGCGGGAGTAGATATTGATTTTGGTTCGGTTATTCGTTATCTGGCCGGACTCGATTCAATCGCCCAGGCGGCAGGACGGTGCAATCGAAACGGTATCAGGGACATTGGAAATGTATGGATTGTCAATCCGCACAAGGAAAATACTGAAAAACTAAAAGATATCCACATCGGTATAGAAGTTGCAGAACGAGTATTGGACGAGTTCAAAGCCAACCCTCAGACATTCAATAATGACCTGCTTGGACCTGACGCAATAGAGAAATATTACAAGTATTATTTCTATGATCGAAGATGTGAAATGAATTACCCGGTTGGTAAAAGTTCACCGGTAGGTAGAGATGATGACTTGTTCAATCTACTCTCGTTGAATAGGATTTCCGTTATGGAGCATCAGAGGATTACAAATAATGCACCCGCTATTCCATTCAAACAGGCTTTCCAGACGGCTTCGAAAGCTTTCTATGCCATCGATTCGCCCACCAGGGGCATTGTCGTCCCATATAGCAAGCAAGGAAAAGACATCATCAGCGAACTTTGTGGTGCATTCGATATCAAGAAGCAATACAAACTGATTAAGAAGGCGCAACGGTATTCGGTTAATCTATTCCCACATGAATTTAAACAGATGGTAGACAAGCGTGCTATCCGTGAAGCACAAGAAGGATCAGGCATTCTATACCTGGATAGCCAATACTACAGTGACCAGTTCGGCTGGTGCAGTGAAATTGTGAATGACATGGAACTCTTAATCTGCTAAGGAGATGCCAATGGACAACATTATTCAATTCAAGGTGACAGGCAAATATGCTCTTTTTACTGATCCGCTCACGAAGATCGGAGGTGAAAAATGCTCCTATCAAATCCCGACGTACGAAGCCTTGAAAGGAATATTGAGTTCGGTTTACTGGAAACCGACTATCGTCTGGATCATCGACACGATGAGGGTGATGAAAGCGATCCGGACTCAAACCAGGAGTGCAAAGCCAGTTAAATATGGCGGGGGCAACGATCTATCAATCTACACTTATCTTTCCGACGTTGAATATCAGGTGCAAGCCCATTTCGAATGGAATTTACATCGAGAAGATATGGCAAACGACCGAAACGAAAATAAACACTATTTCATCGCCAAGCGAATGATCGATCGCGGAGGGAGAAGGGACGTTTTTCTCGGAACGAGAGAATGCCAGGGGTATGTCGAGCCGAGCGGATTCGGAGATGGTGACGGCTTTTACGATCAGTATGGTGAGCTATCGTTCGGCTTGATGTTCCATGGTTTTGATTATCCGGATGAAACAGGTATCAGTGAATTTCACTCTCGTTTCTGGCGACCGAAAATGATCAATGGTGTTGTGACTTTTCTCCGCCCGGAAGAGTGCACAATCCGAAAATTTGTAAGAACTATGAAAGCTGAACCACCGGCCTCGATTGGATATGAGGAAACAGGCTTGCTCGAAAGTTATGATGAGAGGAGGTCGTAAAATGAGTTGGATTCAAAAGTTATATGAGACGTATAACAATTGCCAGGAGAATATCGGGTATGCCGATCAGCAGGATCAAAGACCATTACTCCCGATATGCCATATTACAACGCAAGCACATATCGAAATCGTGATTAATGGGGAAGGTATCTTTCGGCGAGCGCGTGTTATTACAGATAAGGCTAACTCTACGACAATCATTCCAAGCACAGAGAGATCGGCTGGTAGAGCTGGAAGTAGGCCTGAAAGCCATCCCTTATGCGACAAACTCCAATATTTAGCAGGGGATTTTATTGATTATGGCGGTATTGTAACATCTGGTTTTTCCAAAGACCCCCAAGAACCATTTCGTAATTATATTGGTTCCTTAACTGATTGGTCCAATTCCTTATTTACCCACCCCAAAGTAAATTCAGTATTGAAGTACGTCATTAAAAAGACAGTAATAAAGGATTTGATCGAATTCCAGATACTTTATATTGGCAGTGATAGACAATTCTTGAATAAAGAAGATGTTGAAAGAGACAGAAATGCAAAAGATATTTTCTCGGTTGTCCCCAAACAACAAAATGCATTTATTCGTTGGGTAATTGAAAGCCCTAATGACAACGAAAGCCGTGCTTGGAGGGACAAGACATTATGGAAGTGTTGGATAGATTATTACCTCAGTGATAAGAA
>JAQTMA010000298.1 GCA_028714615.1 Anaerolineaceae bacterium
GGTCGTTCCTTCGATGGAGGAGATCAAACAACGCATGGAGCAAGACCATCAAGCAGTCGAAATCCTTCTTCAATGGCTGGATTGGCAAATGGGTTAATCTACTAAACCAAACATGAAGGAAAACATCCATAAAATCTAGGTGGTTTACAAGTCACAAATCGGAGACAATGGCGACTTGCTGACCCAACTGGCTATGGATGTGCTCAACGGCACACGGATGGCCGATCTGCAGACCCCGTTTGCCGACGAGATGCAAGTCTCCAACTCACCACTCGGAAGCCCAACCGAAACCAGCCCGCTCATGGCGCCGGCGCTACCGGCATCACAGACCTGGAAAGAGTGGCTGCGGAAGCATTCGGCAGGAGGCGAAAGGCCTGCGAGTGGAAGAAATAGAAAGCATGAGAACCGTGCTTTTCCTGGTCAATTATCCATATGGGGAGAGGAGTAAAAAATCAGAGACTCATTATGACTGAATAAATACAGGCTTCCTGAAGACTTGACATGTCTTCAGGAAGCCAATACTGTACATTGCTTCAACGCCGAAATTTACTCTCACGACGGTAACTTCTCTAACCGATCTGAGCGACTTCCTTCATCACTGCAGCACTCGGTACGATTGGCTGGTTAGGCCTTGTTCGACAGGGTCTTTCACCCCGCAAGGAACGGCAGGCGTTACTGGCGCTGGGGTTGGCGTGGATTCTGTTTGGGAGCAGGAAAAACTCGAAGCCAGAAAAATGCTATAAAACCGCGCCGAGTCCCACAAATCCACTACACGCGTTGTTGACACACTCTTTGATTAAGGAGTATTTTTAATTTTTTCCATCTCTAAAGTCGCTTCTTGTACAAGAGTATTCATATTAATTAAATATTGTTTTGCTTTTTCAATCAGGACAACATCTAAGTTGTCAATGCCTTTAGCGTAAGCGTCAGTGAAAAGATGCGTTTCATTCGCAAGCTTGACTAGAATTGAATGGAGCTTGACATATTTTGGAGACGGTTCAAGTTTTGCAATTTCATCTGCTCGTAAATTTAGTATTCCGAGAGATAAACCCATTTCCATTTTCCAATTACTATCAACCACAAGCGATGTGTCATTGGTTACCTGTTGCATCAATTCATTGTTGTCTAGATATGCTTTGACATAATCCAAAATTTTTACGTTTATCAAAGTTTCGTAAGTATCTGATACATTTTGTGGAGGAGTTGGCGCAGTCGTTTTAGATGCCGCAATAGTAGGAATGGCGGTTGCATTTGGCGTTAGTGTAGGAGTGAATGTCGCAGTCGGGGGAACGATGACTGTTGCCGATGGGGTTAAAGTGGGCATTGGGTTTCGGATCGCCTCAATCTTTCCCAACCGCATCGTCTGCTTCTGAAAACTCAAGCTCAGATCTTCGCTGGTGGCCGGAATATCAAACACCAGCACGCTTTCCTGTTTTTCGTTCGCATCCAAGCATTGTCCCAAAACCGTGCCGGGATAGTCCCTTGAATAAGCGCTCTTTCCAGCCTCCAGAAATTCGCGCTCCATTTTTATCTTTTGCAATCCATTTTGCAGCATAAACTGGTCACTTTTAATGCAGTCGGATTTTCCGGTCAGGTTCTCAATTTCCACCAGGCCCACCAGGAACATCTTATTCTTGGATTTTGTCTCCCCCAGAGCCGTTTGCAGATCCAAAGCCGAAAGGTTTATTTTCCATCCGCTGTCCGATTGCACACTGCTGGGCATCTGCACAAAATAGTACGTCGGCGTTATCGTCGGAATTGCCGTGGATGTGACCGCTGGCGTCCGGGATGGCGCAGCATCAGCCGGCTGCTTTTGCTGGCCAGAACTTGAGCAGGCAGTCAGTAAGACCAATGCCACTACAAAAAGCAAATTTGTAAAGCGAAGCAAAAATTTAGTGTGCATATGAACGTCAATCTCCTTCGTTTAAAATTTAGTGTAATTGCTCATCCAGCAATTATTTATCCAAAGGCCCTTGAAAATTCCGAGGGCTTGCACTCAAATTTGTACTAATTTCTCTAACTTTAAAGCCGTTAATAATTTTATTAAGTAATACCAATTATTCAGTATAACTCGATAAGTGGGGGGATGCTTCTCAAAGACCTTACAAATACTCTTCACTGAACCGAATTTAGTATAGACCATATTAGAAAATTTATTTTTCATGACTTGCAAATCATTAAATAAGTGTACAAAATACCGATCTCCAACTACACAAATCGGACGTTTACAAAATAGTTCACAAAACGCCTGCGCCTATTCAGTAAGGAAAATATGAAAGATAAACCTTGAGATTGATTATATAGGTCAACAAACCAACAATACACGCTCCGGTTCTGACACTCAGTGCTCAGAACCGGAGTTTTTTTATCCCCTAACACGCATAGAAGACATTTCGCCAATTTAGAGTGTGAGGTGCAACCATGGCACAACCGCCTTTACGTCACAACTTCCCCCAAAACCCTGACCCACAAAAAGATGGGACATCAGGAGATGATATAACCCATCCCCAGGAGCAGCAAACTTTACCGGACAGGCTTCCGAAGGGCCTGATCGAATGGCTGGCGCGCATCAACCAGCGTTACCTGGCGCTCAACCAGGAGAAGACCAACGACACCGGCTAATCCTTCAAACGCTGCTCCTGACTGGAGGTGGCAATGGAGTATCTCGCTTAGTCTTTTCAAATACCGCATAACTCAATTACAAACAAAAAGGAAAAACAATATGAACCGATATATCAAGAAAGAAGATTCATCGCCTCTGCCCGGGGCAGCCTATATTCGCTTTTCGTCTGAGATGCAAAGCGATTCTTTCAGTCTGGATGCGCAACTGCGCCAGATCAAAGAACAGGCTGAGCGAGATGGAGTGAACATCGTTAAAGTGTTTTCCGATCCGGCCCAATCGGCCTATCGTAAGAAATTCCGCCCGGGAATCAATGCTATGCGTGAAGCCGCCAGACGAGGCGAGTTCAAGGTTCTGTATGTCCATAAAGTGGACCGCCTGGCGCGCCGGTTGGAATGGTCCCTGGAGATCGTCCACGAGCTGCAAGCTTTGGACATCAACTTCAAGGCCGTCCAGCAGCCCTTTGATTTAAGTACACCCGAAGGAAAGCTGCTTTTCCACCTGGTCAGTTCCCTCGGCGAATTTTATAGCGATAACCTTTCCAAGGAGACCAACAAAGGCAAACATGAAAGTTCATTACAGGGATACCACAATGGTCATGTGCCTTGGGGATACAACAGCGAACTAAAGGGTAAGCGACGGATTGGTGTTCCTGATGCCGAAAAAACCCCGATTGTCATCAAAATGTTTGAGATGTTTGCAACCGGACTTTATTCCGACGACCAAATAGCCGATAGGCTGAACCGACAGGGATATCAAACCTGGCGCGGGCGGAGCTTCAGTAAAGATACCATCCGGGATTTGATCCAAAATCCGTATTACATCGGCAAAGTTCGCTATAAAGGCATGTCAGCCAGGAGCAAAGGTATCAGTTACCGTTGCACTGAGGGTGAGCTCTCTCCTGGGCAACATGAGCCGTTGATCAGTGAGGAACTTTGGCAGCAGTGCCAGAAAGTCCGAGAAGGCCGGTATCAAAAGAAAATTAACCGCCAGGTTACCCGTCACATCTACCTGCTTAACGGGATCATCGTTTGCTCGTATTGCGGCCGGCGATTACGTGCTCAAACACCCATCAATCAATGCGGGTACTATCGGGAAGTATCTCACCTGAATGGTTTTCAAGATTGTCCATGCTCGCGGACAGGTGTTCGATCTCCGGAGATTGATGAGCAAATTGCCATTTTAGTCCAATCCCTCAAACTTCCTGAGGATTGGGAGCTTGAAGTCAGAAAGATGCTGCTAAAGGACAATAATGGGCCAGATCCTGAAATACAACGAAAGGACATTCGCGATCAAATCCGGCGCATGCGCACGGGATACGAGCGCGGATTGTATAAAGATGACGAGTATTTGTTTTGGAGAGAATTTGAGTCTCTACAGGAGAAATTGGCGAGATTGGAAGATCCGCAAGAGAATGTAATCAGCCAGGCGGCAGAAACCCTATTAAACCTAAAGGAAAGCTGGCAAAAGGCGACCCGGGATGAACAGCGCGAACTGGTCCAGATGATGCTGCTGGAAGTTGCCTGTGACATCCGCGCTCGACGGGTCGTCTGGGTAAAACCGCAGCAGGGATTTATCGTGTTGTTCAGGCTGGTTAGCGATCTAAAACCAGGTGAAAATGGTCGGTTCCTTCTTACGAAGTCCAGTAGAAATAATGGACTTTTAGGAATCCCAAGCCAGATTTACCCTGAAAAGGCTGACAATGGCTTGACCCAAGGATAACTGGAGTGTACAATGCGAACCAAGGGTTTTAAAATCGAAATCGCCCAGCAGGAACTGAGCGATCTCTGGTGTGGATCCCACACCCTGCGGAAACCCTTTGAACTTTAGCAACCTTACCAACCAACCAGATTGATAGCCGGCGGCATGATCAAAGTTTTACGCTCAGCGGGGAGGGCGGGATTCGAACCCGCGGCTGAGTTTAATCCCCAGCACTCACTTAGCAGGCGAGCCCAATCGGCCACTCTGGCACCTCCCCAATCGATTTTTGATTTTAGATTTCACTCGAAAACTGGGCGGCGACTTAGCACTCCAAATCAGCAATCAGAAATCATAAATCTCCAATCTCAAGGCGGAGGGAGAGGGATTCGAACCCACGGTGGGTTGCCC
>JAQTMA010000299.1 GCA_028714615.1 Anaerolineaceae bacterium
TTTCGATGAGCCGCAAGCTCTCCGGCTGGTGGCTAGCGCTCAAACCGTTATCACAGTACATGGTTTCGATAGCCAACAGCACGTAACCTACGTAGGCGGCAGGGATCGCCTCCTGGCTGACCACATCCTCGACTCGCTCGCAGAGGCAGGCTTCACCGCATATCCAGCTTTCGGTCGCACGGCTGGCGTTCATCCTACCAATCTTTGTAATCGCGGGATTTCCGGACGCGGCGTCCAACTTGAGCTGGCGACCGGGTTACGCCGGTTGTTCTTCGCCGGGTTGGATCGCGCCGGCCGGCGTCATCCCACCCCGGAATTGGAGCGGTTTGTGGGAGCTATTCGCCGCCTGTTGGACTGACAGGGGGAAGAAATTCACGCAGGGTTTTCCATGTTGAATGCTCACAGGACTCAATCAATTCATAACGGGAGGGAACCCCATGATTGTCCACATCGGATTGGAAAACAACTTTGAAGGGCGTTCGCTGGCCTGGGCGCTCGGTCACCCAGGGTGTTTCGCTTATGGTGTGGACGGCAGCACAGCCGTGGTCGCTATGGGCCGGGCAATTCCGGATTACATTGAGTGGATCGCGGAACACACGCCGGAACCCTGGTTCGCTCCCGCTGACATCGACATCCGCTTGGAAGAAATCTGGGAAGATTATTTCCTGGATGAGACCTACAACCGCGCCGCGCAGGGTATGAGCGCCAACGCCTGGTTTTTACACGATTGGAAACTGCTCACTGCACTCGAGATGCGCCAGGGTGTGCAGCTCTTGCAATGGGCCCACAATGATCTGCTGGCCAGCGCTCAAGGATTGAGCGACGCGGAACTGGACGCTCCCCACCCGGGTGAGCTCAAACCCATCCGTGGCATCCTCATGCACGTGGCCACGGCAAACTGGTGGCTACTCGACCGCCTCGATCTGGCAGCCAGCCCGCGCGCCTCGCTCTCCAAAGATGTCGACGAGCGCCTGAACACCCAGTTCGAACGCGCCTGCCAGGTCCTGCCTGAATTGACAGGGGTCGAGAAGGTTGTGGGTAAGCAAGGTGAGCTTTGGAGTCCGCGCAAGCTGCTGCGGCGCCTGGTCTGGCACGCTCGCGACCATGCGGAGCATATCCGGAAGTTGAAAGGGGTGATTGCATAGGTTTGTAGTGCGCGCATTGCATCGCACCTCTAGCGGATCAGCGCGCTTTCCCTGCTATAAGTTCAATCCGGCCAGCGCAAGCGCTGGCCGGATATGAAGAAAAGCTCCACCCCTGGCTTTCTCGGAATTTGCTTATTCTTCTGCCCGGTCTCCGGGCATCGACTCCTGGGCTTCCGGCGATAGGGTATATACCTGGCGGGCAGTCCAAACACCGGCGTCGTCTGGCTTTGACTCGGCGCTCGTTGGGGTCGCCGTAGAAGTAGCATTGGGATCCACCTCTTTGGGTGTCACCCAACCATGAACTCGCACCACCTGACCGATGAAGCCGGCTTTTAACTGCTCAAGGGTGCCCCATTTGACCCCATCACCTTGCATTAACTTGATTGCAGCTCCGTCAGGCACCTGGATGACAACTTCCTGACCCTCAAAACCGTGAACAGTCCTATTGCCAGAAATAATCTCAACTTTAATCGTTCCTGGTACGGTTCCATTGGCAGGCGTCACATCCACAAGGGTTCCAAACAGGACGAAATTCGAGCGGACCCCGTGTGGATTGCCGTGGTTTTTCTCGGCATTCTTTTCCGGATGGTCTTTGGGCTCAGGCGTCATTATTCCCGCCTCAGCCTGGTTTTTATTCTTCATCTCCTGGCCGTGGTTGGTCGGGGGATGGCCTTTCGCGAACGCCGGGGTGACCGAAACCAACATTACCAGCACGATCAGGACGGACATAAGTGTTTTCTTCATGGTATCTCCTTTTTCCATTATGAACCAACAGTCTACCGGTTATAACGAGCAACCGGCCGATTGGTTACACCTCAACCCTCCCATATGGTTTGCAGATTTGTAAGGGGCGCCGGAGTGCATCGAAATTCTCGATCCATATTTCTCGAACCCTCCCGTGTGCGGTAGAATAGATCGGTCTTCACATCCAGCAGGGGGCCAGGAACGAAAAGGTGTCATGATCGCTATGGTACGCCAGCGGGTAAAGGATTGCTTCGGCACTACAGAGCAGGGTGCATTGGCCACGTTGGCAGCTTCTGTCCTCTTCAGCCTCCTGGTCTACACCGTTTGTTTCATAAACACGGCGAACCTGCTGGCATTCCAAAATACCCCATATCTTGACCTTTTACCGCTCTTGAAGATCGATCCGCTAGCCCAATGGCGACTGGTGCTCGGTTTCGCCATATTGGCCGGCCTCTACCTGGTTGGCTGGCGTGCAGCGCAAAAGTTGACAGCCCCCACCCCGAAAGCCTGGTGGATCATCCTGGGAGGCGCGCTCCTGGCTGCCGTTATCCTGTTGTACCTGTATCCCATCGATGCCACCGATATTTTTGACAGTATCATCCACGGGCGCATATTCACACTCTACGGCGGCAATCCCTTCCACGATCTGGCCGTGCAGTATCCCAAGGACCCGTTCTACCGCTACACCGGGTGGCGCACTTCCCCAACCGCCTACGGCCCTGCCTGGGAGCTGCTGGCCGGGATCGCCGCCCGTGTGGCCGGTGACGGTGTGGTCGCCAATGTGATGATCTTCAAGCTGCTATCTGGCATTTTCCAGGCTGCCCTGGTGGGAGTGGTGGCGACCTTCTTGCGGGTGATCGCTCCGGAGCGCGCCCTGGCCGGAGCCTGGCTGGTCGCCTGGAATCCACTGGCGCTTTATGAAACTTTCGGGAATGGCCACAATGATGCCATCATGGCATTCTGGATCGTCGTGGCTGTCTACATGCTTTACCAGGGTTACCATACCCGAGCCGGGCTGGCCTTGCTCGTTGGCGCGTTATTCAAATACGTCTCGATACTGCTCCTCCCCATCGCAGTACTGATCGCTCTGCGCAGCCTGCCCGACGGGAAAGCCCGTTGGCGCTACCTGGCCGTCTCTACCCTGGCTGGCGCTGGGCTGACGGCTTTACTGTTCGCGCCTTTCTGGCAGGGGCCAGGCATTCTGACCATCAACCGGCGTGTGCATATGTTTACCGCATCGCTGCCTTCCATCGTTTATCAATTCACGAGAGGCTCCGTGGGAACGGAGAAGGCAGCCGCATGGGTCAGCCTGGCTGCAGCTTCTCTGACCGTCTTGTTCACCTTGTGGCAAGCCTGGAGAGCCAGCCGTTGCATTTACCCCGGCGCAGGAGACAGCAATCGGACGGTCGCCTGGGAGAGCTTTACCCGGGCATCCCTCTCCGTACTCATTTTTTATTTACTGGTAGCCTGCTTGTGGTTCAACCCGTGGTACAGTACCTGGTTAGTGGGATTGGCAGCTTTGTTGCCGGCCGGCTACCTGCAGGGGCTGGTTATCTGGATCGGATACACCGGTCTATCCAAGACCCTGGTCGCTGGTCCGCTGGTCTTCCTTAAACAACCCATAGACCCACTACCCTGGTTGGAACTGCGCCTGACTGCCGGGGTAATGACCTTACCCTGGATCGGGAGCTGGTGGGTGCTATGGAAAACTCGTCCGAAGAAAGGGGAATCAACGCATGAATATCATTAAAGTCGCCCGATTGCATCCTGAAGCCCTGTTGCCCACACGCAAACACCCTGCGGATGCCGGCCTGGATCTGTATGTGTTGGGCCCGGCTGCCGTTGACCCACATTCTTGCCAGGTGCTGCCAACCGGGATCACGGTTGAGATTTCTGAGGGTTATTTCGGGTTGCTCAAGCCCAAAGGGAAAAACGACCACCTGCTGGGGGCCGGTGTAGTTGACGCCGGTTACCAGGGAGAAATCCTGGTCAAAGTGGTCAACCCCTACGACCATCCGCTGGTCTTCCCGGCTGGTGCAGCCATTGCTCAACTACTGGTGTTACCTATCGTGACTCCGCTCGTTCAGGAAGTCGATCCAGCTAGCCTCCATGCCACAGCCAGTCGGCGGGGCAGCAGCGGTGGAATCCACGAATCTCCACCAAATTGAGAACATCCATTACAATAGGTCCAGCATTTCTTGAAACAAAACAAGAAATACCTCAATAATTTGGGAACTTTTCTCAAAATACAACGTCATTATTAAGGCGTCCCCGCCTGTCGCGAAGGTGCGGGCCGCCCGGAACCCATAAATCGGATCCGTCCAAATACTCTTCTCCTGGGGTGGTAAAAACCTATGGCATCTGAAACTGACTTCGAATCCCTGCCGCTCGAAAAACCACGCAGTCTGCACCTGGAATGGGCCTGGCCTATGATCTTCCACCCGCGTAAAATACTTTCCAAAGCCCTGGAAAGCTCGCGCGGTACCTGGCTGGCGCCCCTGCTGATCCTCACCATACTTGCCATCATCTGGGTGGTCATCGCTGGTCCCTTGAAGGCTACGGCAGCCTCCAGCGTAGCCCCCACTTTGCCGCCAGACTTCCAATACTGGTCACCTGACCAGCAGCAGCAATTCATGCAGAGTGCGGCTATCAAATCCACAACCACGTTCACCCATCTGCTGCCACTGGGGAGCGAGCTGATTAAAATCTGGTTCGGCTGGTTGATCCTTTCGGCCGTCTTGCACCTGACGCTCACCCTCACCGGCAGCCGCAGCGCCATGACCTCTGGGTTGAACCTGGTGGGTTGGGCCAGCATCCC
>JAQTMA010000300.1 GCA_028714615.1 Anaerolineaceae bacterium
AATCCCAAACCGGGATCAGCATCAAGCAGTTCGTGAAATTGCTCCGCCCGATTAGGTCAGGGATTGTGACCATCAATGGCAATGAGCTCTTGGCCGAACCAGAGATCCCTGATACGGTAAAACCTGTGCTAAAGAGTCTGGGCTCGGGGACACTAGGATGATAAACTCGGGGGTATTGATCTGCTCGCTTAAGATTGAATTGCAGTCACCGTCTTCGACGTCATCCAATAGTTTTGCGGAAAGGCACATGAAACGCCATGCAACCATCACGGGAATGGTATTGAGTAGATTTCCTCCAAAAGCCTGGCAGACGAGAACCGGTAAACTGGCAACCGAAACCTTTCCCAGATCTTTCGACCACCAATCATCCAGGGTCGATCGTAAATATCGGCCTAAGCTGGTGTTGTTGATATTTTCTTCAATTATGGTTCGAAAAAGGTTCTGTGTTCCCCGGATTACAGCCTGCATGTTCGGAGGGTTGCCTGCAATTGGCTTCTCCACGATTCCAAAATCATGCTTTTCCATAAGAAGGGATGGGAGGTGGCGCCATCCAATTTGGGTCATCTGTTGTTAATTGGTCGAGTAAATCTTCTGCAAGGCTCGATTCTGACAATTGGATAGGTATATCCTGGCGATCATCGGTGGAAAGAGTTAAGTTTTCCTGGGTCTTCTTCCGGGCAAGTTGGTTATATAGATCGATCGCTATCTCGTTCAACATGGTCACCTCCTAGGAATGAAAAATCGGTATAAGAGGATCTAAAGCGCCAACACGATTCTTTCTTTTCTCAATAACTTTAAGCCGATATAGGATAACAGAAAAACGCCTAATAAACCCAAAATATAACTACCCAAAACGGTGAGACTTATGCCAGAATAAAAAATTTTACCTGCACGAAAAATGAGTAAATAAATACCAAAGATGACTATCAGGCCACCCATAGAATGATTCAAATACATTAACAGCAATGTATTTAAGCATATTAACCCAAAAAGCAAAACGGGTGAGATGAAGATGATTATCCAGCCGATACTTGAAGGAAAAACCAGATTTGCTAATCCTAATGGCGCATTGATTTGCAAATAGACAATAATGGCACACAGTAAAGAAGGAATGTAACTTAGAATAAAAATTGCCAGAGATTTCCCCAATAAGATCGAAGATAATGATAAGGGTGTTGCTAACATCGTCTCCATACATCTTTGGCGCATATGATCTAAGATTTGTATGGTTGACAAAGCCCAACTGAATGCCATTTCTGTTGCCAAGAAAAAGAAAGCCAGGTATATATCAATTTTTATTTGTGGAGTAGGTATTAAACTTATGTACGGCATTATTAAATACGTGCCGACATAAAATGATACGAGATAAATAAAAAGGAAAGAAAATCTGTAATTTGGGATGACGAGTAATTCTCTTTTGGCTACTGCCACAATGTCATTTACCACCATGATGGTCCTCCTCCCTTACAATGGAAATATATAGGTCCTCTAAGCTGTTCTTAATCTGGGTGATCTCTTTAACTGGGATGGCGTTTTGAGCAAGGGAATTAAAAAGGGTTAATCGCGAAGAATCGTCTACTAACTCAATCATTGCAACATCTTTTTCTATTGTAAAGTGAGTGACAAAGGATAAAGAACTTAATAGATTGGCTAATTCTGGAAAATCTACGCTTTCTTCCAATTTGACTTGGAGCGTTGTTAGATGATTCGGCCTTAACAAATCAGCCATTGCCCCTTGGACCATAATACTGCCACTTTTCATAATCGCTATCTGCGTGCAGATCCGTTGAACTTCATCCAGGTCATGTGAATTGATATAGATTGTAATTCCCTCATACCTTGACAATCTGAGGATCAGATTCCTGATATAAACTGTTCCCTCCGGATCAAGATTAGATGTTGGTTCGTCCAGGAACAAGATTTTTGGATCGTGTATCAAAGCCCTGGCGAGCGATAGTCGTTGCTTCATGCCCTTGGAAAAAGTACCTACGGGTTTCTTTACGTATGAAGACAGCTCCACTTTATCGAGCAAGTCAAGGATCCGAGCTCTGCGCTTCTCTTTCGCTACCCCATAAACCTGGGCGAAGAAATCGATGTTTTGGAAAGCGGTAAGTCTTTCATTCAATCCGTGATCTTCTAAAACGAAACTAATCCAATTTTTGCCCTCTCTGGTCATGCTGGATGGATTCTGTCCCAACACCGTAACTTCACCGCTTTCAGGCATGAACAAACCTAACAAGATGCGTAATAAAGTGGTCTTCCCAGAACCATTCGGCCCCAAAATCCCATATATTGATCCTTTTGGAACCTGGAAATTGAGATTGGAGAGGACAGCGCGCCCTCCCAACACTTTGGTTACATTCCTTACTTCAATGATGTTATTTTCCACACGATTCTCCGACAAAGAACAATTAAATGAAAACAAACAATTTTGTACTCGAACCTAGAACAACATGCGCATTCAATTGAGCGAGTTCAACCATTTTGAAATATCATTAGCCCTTCCCCATCTACAAGTTGCGCTATCTGTACAGTAACTTTCAAAACCTCTGGATATACAGTATCGGCAAAATAGTTCATGATCACAGTGAGAACAGGTTTCTTCATTTGTGATTTTAATTGATTAAGAAATATCACAACTGGATTAGAAAAAACATCAGAGACGCTTTCTTTTGTCAAGTCACCAATAGTTAATGCACTCTCGGGTAATAACAAGCAAGGTCTCACCCTGCCTGTTGGGCCGAGAACCGCTGCCTTATATCCCATCCCGCAATTTATTTCATTTTTGTGTTCTTCGACAATCTGATCATGCTCTCTTGCTCCGATAAACGATTTATATTCTTGTTTTAATCTGATTGACGAATCAATGAAATGACTTAATTGTTCAACTGTAAGCTTCTGTAAATTCTTAGCGCGACCTACATGCACGATAGGTACAAATGTGAACCAGGTAACACCTAATTCCTTCGCGAAAATCAATGTTTTTTCGATGTCATGGACATTTCCTTTAACAACATTCATCACAACACGTAACCTAACACCTTCGCCTACTAATTTTTTAATACCCGTTATCGCTCTATTGAAAGCTCCTGGTACACCACGAATACTGTCATGAAGTTCTGCTGTCGAACCATCCAGGTCCGTTTGAAAAATCATCTTTTCCTTATGGTTTCCAGCAAATTCTGCAATTTCTTTATCAATCAAACAGGCGTTTGTAAGTATGGTTATTCGCTCAAATCTGGTAACACAATAACTGAGTATTTTTAAAAATTGTGGGTGAAGTAATGGCTCTCCACCAGTAAGCTCGACAGAGCGTAGCCCATGACTTGCCAATCTTTCGAGAATACCAACTAAGTCTTCATATTCTAGATAGTCGCGCTGGTGAGGGCCAGCATCGCGGTAACAATATATACATTTCAGATTACAATTTGAAGTTAATTCAACCGACATATGCTGCGGGATAAAGAAGTCACGACTTCCGGAAATTGTAAATTTACAATGACAGGGTGATTTCCCCAATTCGAGAATTTTATACCCCATCATTTGTTGAAGAAAATCAATTGTGCCTTCCAACATTGATGAGAAATTTACATCTCTGCTTTCCGTTTTTTCTAACAATCTACACACTATGCTTTTACAATTACTTTGACCGTCGCATAGAAGTAATATTTCCCTGGCCGTCTCGTTTACAAAGGCAAGGGGGATCGGTTTAATATTAGATCCTATTTTAGTCCCCTCGGGTAATTTGATGGTAACTTGAGCACCAGCAGGGGTAATATGTAAAATTACATCCTCATGTAGACTAGGATACAGATCATCCAGGGTATTATTCATCATTGAAGTAACCTCCAGTTGAAAAAAAAGCAACACATCGTACACTCACTTTTAAAAACTAAAAGTAGACACGGAAACAACACAATCATTGTTCATGTCTACTTTTAGTGAACGAAATGAGCCAGTTGATTCAATTAGATGTTAGTGAGTAGCGCTGCAGCTGCCCCAATAAAAGCCGGGAACGGGGGAAATAGTCCACAAGCAGCGCAGCCGACGCAGAGGTCACAAACTGATTGAGCTGTGGACACGCTCAGTATTTTTGGAAGTAACATTTTTCCTCCTTTCGTAGTTTGTTTGGTTGTAATGGTATCCGTTTTCATTTACTCTAATACTATCCAACCTAATAAGCAATATCTAAACCGATAGGTTTTACCCTATCGATATAGATAGTTTTTATCCCATCGTTTCCGATAGAAAAGAGTCTTTCAATTATCTTGGCGCAGCTGAATGGCCCTACCACGATCTCCCCCCCGTGAGTGGACCCCCATTTTGTGGTAAATATTGTGCAGGTGAAATCGCACTGTCGCATCGCTGATACACAGTTCTTGGGCAATCTCCCGATTGCTATGGCAGATCGAACCCGTTGGCTTTAAACCCGGTTTCGAGAGCCCAAAAGGCTACTGACTGGAATGAATCAGCCCAGGGATTTGGGGGCTTATGCCAATCCCCTCTGCTGTAAAGCTATGACAGTGATGGCGGAATTGCAGCGCTCACCAGCCTGTTTACTGTACTTCCGGCGCCGGCGTCTCCGCAAGTGGTTCGACAGGAACCTTTGGTTCAGCGCTTTCACCTGGATTCCAACTATCTACCAATTGAGCGCAGGTGTCACGATTGATCT
>JAQTMA010000301.1 GCA_028714615.1 Anaerolineaceae bacterium
CTTTCATGACCTGCCCGGCCAACCAACCAGCAATCAAACCGACGACGATCCAAGAAAGTATTCCCATCATAATCTCCGTTTCTCTTAGCTCATTTTACGATCTATTCTTTCAATTTCATCATAGCCTCTGGTGACTATCTACGTCCCTAATACAGCCTGTTAAATTCCTAAACATTTAGACCGCAACGATTTTCTCGGTATCCCTGCGCCGCGTTTGTCATTCGTTCAGGTGAATCAGAGGGTGCAGCCCCTTCAGATGGTTGCAGAATGGGCTCGGCTTTCTCGATCAAACGTAAAAGCCGCTCCATGCTGCTGGTTAACAAGGGCAGAGGTGGTTCGTCCATTACCCTGATGACAGCCCATACACGTTCTTGCCGCTCTTTTAGAAGTGAGGAATCCCACAATCAGTACCGGAACGACGGCCAAGGCCACCCCAACCACGGGAATCAGACATGCCAGAGCGCCAGCCAGCGCCAGCGAGATCAAGACGTAAATAACGACGATATGGGAATAACAAGAGTGCGAAGCCGGTGAGGAAGGCAAGAATCACAAGGTAGACCAGAACCACCCCTGCCAACCGAGCGAGCCCTCTGTCATGTAACCAGGCCACGGCTGACCTGATAATGGTACCTATCATGATGCCGACAAACAAGATGAAAACGACCTGGCTGAAACGGTAAAGAAGCCAGAAGCCAGAGCGACAAAAACCAGGATGAGAGTTGCCCACACAACCCGCCGGTACGTCCAGTCATACAGTGGTGAAGGTGGGTTGAACGCCAAGCTTTCCCTGCCTTTTTAGCACATTGGGGAAAAAACGAATTCAGATGACACGCAGTTACTGTTCAAATGCCCCAGTTACCAGCGGCGTTCGGAGCAGCGATGGACATCCGGATTCAACTCTTCTCAATGCCGATTTCCTCGACTGGAATTGGCTTGCGAGCCTGTTTGTATTCTATTTCGACCATCCGTCTGGCAAACCAGCCGATGACCGCCCCAACCGAGAGCCAAATGATGAAATTTATCAGGTTCATTTCCTTACTCCTATCCAAATACTATCCCATCCAGGGGCACAGCGGTTGTATGGCGATACTATCGCTGTGCCCCTGCCCGCCGATTAAAGGGACCCCGGTGTTTGGGTATTTGTACGGTCAGTCACGGTCGTCTGACTGGCGCCTGCAGGTGCTTGAGTCGTCGTGCGATCAGTCGTCGTTGTCTGGCTAACACTCGATGGCGCTTGGAGAGGGGTGTGCTCGGCAACCGTCGTCTGCCTGACGCTCACAGCTCCGCCCGGACGGTAGAAAACCACATTCACAATTCGCTCAATGCCCCAAGCGATCAGGAAGTATACGATCATGGCAATGATGGAAGAAACTTCCAACACCATCCCGGCCGCAGCCGGGGCTTTCGCCAAACTGGCAAAGGGAGCCACGAAAAGGTTGGTCACAGAGTAGAGGAGTGCTGCGACTGGATTAGCCGCATTGACCGCGATCAACTTGAATATCACCCTTAGTGCAATCAAGGCCTCAAGAATACCCAACAGCAGCCAGATCATTTGTGTAGCTTTGAATGTGGCCACCCGCTGTTCTTGTCCCTGTTCATGTTGTGTGGTTCTTACCTCTCGATAATCGGTCATTTCGCCCTCTTTTGGTATTCCTCTTCAGCCTTCTGCCGGGTGTAACCATATTTCTCCTGCAATAGGCCGATTAATTGATCGTATTTACCGCCAACTTTTTCCAGGTCGTCATCCGTAAGCTTTCCCCACCAACCTTTAGCCTGGCCGCGCATTTGCTTCCACTTGCCTTCAAAAATATCATTGTTCATCGTGTTCTCCTTCAATGGCTGAATCAAAATCTGAAACTACCCAAGCGGGTGGCGGAGTGGATTGATTACAATCCCCAGCAAAAAACCAACCAACAGGGCGATCGAGATTGTCACCCAGGGATAGCGGGCTGCCTTCATGCCCCAGCCGCCTGGAACTTTGTCGGCAACTTCCTGAGCTCTGGTGTTGTATTGGCTCAAGCCATGTCCGACGTCCTTCTTTACCGTCACCGCAGCGCTAACCATCGTTTCCCTGGCCTGGTCGGTAAGTTTCTCTAAACCTTCACTTATTTGGGAACTACTATCTTCCACCCATGTAGTGAGATCTTCTTTAGCTTTGCCAGTAGCCTGGTTGAGGTTATCTTCAAACCGGCCAAAACGAACTGCGCTATCGCCTACCAGGGTGCTGATATCTTTCTTTACTTTGATGGCATCCTGGCGAACTTTCTTTTCTAATTGTCGATCATTCATCTCTCAAAATCCTTTCCTGGCTTTCGCCGTTAGGTGGTTCGTTTTCGATATAAGCGCGCAGCATCCAGGCCATCTTCTCGTGGACGCGCAGAACGGATACCAATAGTTCGAAAGTACCTTCGTCCTCATACTCTTCCTTGCACTTCCGCGTATCCTCCCGCAAGAAACGGATCACAGCTTCATGGTCGGCTAACAAGCGCAGGATATCTGGAACATCCCCGGGCTGTTCCTCCAGGCGGGTATGGCTGAGAAATTCCTCCAGGCTGCCGATGGCAAAGCCCCCCAGCATCCGCGCTCGCTCTGCAACATCATTTGAGATATTGTTCAGCAATTGGTATTGGGTATCGAACAAGGTGTGCAGCTCGAAAAAATCCGCTCCGCTTACGTTCCAATGGGCGCTGCGGGTTTTTAACGTGAGAACAGCCTCATTAGCCAGGGTGTTATTGAGGATAGCCACCACCGAATGGCGCACATCGCTATCCAGCCCGATGTTGGGCTGGATGGACACTTGCAGCTTGGGGATATGGCCGTCGTTACGATTGTGTCCCATGTAGCTTCCTTTCAATAGATGGCTTTTTCCTACATATCAGCTTATTCGAAAGAAGCTATCGAAGTCCCGAATACAACCTGTTAAATATCTATTAAACTCGGAGCCGCCTTCATAATTCTATTGCCGGGGGGCGAACAGAACCTTGCTCAGAAAATGTACAGTAAAAAAATATATGGTTTTTATAGGATTTTTTGGGGACAAAGTTATCTGCCTTCGAATACGATGGAAGTGTAAGATTAATCGGACTCGCATCATATTGTTATCGGTGATTCAGCCCCGAGGGCAGAAGCGCAGTTGGGTGGGGAAATTCCAAAAGGAAGCATGAAAGGAGAATTGACATGCCAGTGTTCGGATCACCTTTTTCAGGGTTAGCAAACAATAGAAAGCTCACGGATGAGGAGCTCATCAGAGCTATTCGTTTCTCTGTGGCCTCCGAGTGCGAAGCAACGCAGGTGTATATGCAGCTTGCCGAGTCAACCGGAAACAAGCTCGCTATGAAAGTGCTCAAAAGCGTTGCGGACGAGGAACGGGTACACGTTGGAGAATTTCTGCGGTTGCTCCGCGAACTTTCCCCCGATGAAGAAATGTACTATGCCCAGGGGGCAAAAGAAGTAGAAGACCAAATCAAGAAAATGAAGTAATGGCTGCGCCGAAAACGCTGCACAAACCTGGAACCACACGTTCTATTGGAATAGCATGAGGCCAAGGGGAGGAAACGAACCACCTAATGCTCTCAAGCAAAAAGTCGAGGATTCATTCGGTAGCTTCGACGCCTGCAAGGAAGAGCTTGCCAGCGCGTCCGGTTCCCAGTACGGGAGCGGTTGGGTTTGGCTTGTCCTTGATGGCGGCAAGCTTAAAGTGGTATAGCCCGCCAATGCCGGCGGTTTACCGATGTAAAAGTTTGACACTATCCGCCAGGGCGCTACTGCCGACCGCTCACAGTTCTATAAGGATCTCGCCGGCGGCTCTTTCATCGGAGCTAACCGGCCCGGCGTCAAGGTTTCGCAGGGTATGATTGATTCGTTCTGGCTCCAGGGCATGCAGGCCGGCGCTAAGAACACCTTCGACTGCACCAAAGCCTTCTCAGAGACAGATTTCACCGAAGACCTCAAGAAGTTCGATGTGCCTACACTGATTTTCCGCGCCTTATAGCGTTGAATGTGTCCATCCGGGGTTGAACCTTCATGGTCTGTCTTGGCGAAATAGCTAAGCAGTTCAGCCTTACAATAATCCGGGTAAACGGCGAAGTCCAGGAATCCATCGTCCATAGAGGCATCCGGGGCTACCAGGTTTTTAGCTCCGATCAGAGGGGTGTTTGCCACGGTCACCCACATGGTTTCTTCTTCGATTTTACTTTCGTCGTCCAGCGTGAGAAAAACCGTTGGCTTTGAATCGAACTTCAAAAGGGTCATCACTGCATCTTTAATCCCCCCCAATTTCCCTTCAGGGACTTCTTTAATCAGGGGAAAGATGGTCGCTGTAAGACCGATGGCGGTCAGCATAGAGAAATTATATTTTTGTTTTTCTTGGTGCTTAGCTGGCCTAAATCCAGTTTGCGGGTGTAGCCTGATGCGATCAAGGCACAGACTTCTTTCAGATCTTCGGGGATTCCGATACCCCTGGCAATATCGTTTTCAGTCCTTGCGGCGATAATTCCCAGTTTCACCTTGGAGCCTGCAATTCCACGGATTACCGCCCTGAGTGTGCCATCTTCGCCCATGGCGATCACAATATCATAACCATCCTTTACCGCTTTCCTGGCAATCGGGATGGCTTCTTTTTTGGGTTTCGCCAGGGCTACATCAACCTTAAGCCCATAATCTACCAAAT
>JAQTMA010000302.1 GCA_028714615.1 Anaerolineaceae bacterium
ATTTGGTAGATTATGGGCTTAAGGTTGATGTAGCCCTGGCGAAACCCAAAAAAGAAGCCATCCCGATTGCCAGGAAAGCGGTAAAGGATGGTTATGATATTGTGATCGCCATGGGCGAAGATGGCACCCTCAGGGCGGTAATCCGTGGAATTGCAGGCTCCAAGGTGAAACTGGGAATTATCGCCGCAGGGACTTAAAACGATATTGCCAGGGGTATCGGAATTCCCGAAGACCTGAAAGAAGCCTGTGCCTTGATCGCATCCGGCCACACCCGCAAACTGGATTTAGGCCAGCTAAGCACCAAGAAAAACAAAAAATACTATTTCTTTATGCTGACCGCCATCGGCCTTACGGCGACCATCTTTCCCCTGATTAAAGAAGTCCCTGAAGGGAAATTGGGGGGGATTAAAGATGCAGTGATGACCCTTTTGAAGTTCGATTCAAAGCCAACGGTTTTTCTCACGTTGGACGACGAAAGTAAAATCGAAGTAGAAACCATGTTGGTGACCGTGGCAAACACCCCTCTGATCGGAGCTAAAAACCTGGTAGCCCCGGATGCCTCTATGGACGATGGACTCCTGGACATCGCCGTTTACCCGGATTTTAGTAAGGCTGAACTACTTAGCTATTTCGCCAAGACAGCCCATGAAGGTTCAACTCCGGATGGACGCATCCAACGTTATAAGGCGCGGAAAATCAAGGTAAAAACCTCTCCAAAGCTGGATGTGGCGGCGGAAGGCATCATCCTGGGCAGGGGAACAGCCCGGATAAAGATCCTCCCTGGCGCTCTGCGGGTACTTGCCCCTGAACCAGGCCCGGGCGCGGAAAAACCGGAAGAAGAGTCAACGAAAGATTTGCCAGAACCTGTTTCTCCCGTTTCCAAGGAGTCCCCAGTAAATGGGAACTCTGGAAATGGTTAACCTTGCAGATATCTACGCAGTCGTTTTACCGTCTACGTGTTCGTTGTCCATCTCCGCTTCGGCGTGGGTATGGTGGACAACTCCGTGCCGCTTTCGACCCGTTCATGGGCACAATTTGGTCGTCGTCGCCATGAATGATCAGTGTAAGCACACCGAACTTCTTGAGGTTTTCGGTGAAATCTGTCTCTGAGAAGGCTTTGATGCAGTCGAAGGTGTTCTTAGCGCCTGCCTGCATGCCCTGGAGCCAGAACGAATCAATCATACCCTGCGAAACCTTGGCGCCGGGCCGGTTAGCTCCAAAGAAAGGGCCGCCGGCCAGATCCTTATAGAACTGTGAGCGGTCAGCAGTAGCGCCCTGGCGGATAGTGTCGAACTTTTCCATCGATAAACCGCCGGCATTGGCGGTCTTTACCACTTTGAGCTTGCCGCCATCAAGGACAAGCCAAACCCAACCGCTCCCGAACTGTGAAACGGATGCGCTGGCAAGCTCTTCCTTGCAGGCGTCGAAGCTACCGAAGGAATCCTCGATTTTTTGCTTGAGAGCAGCAGGTGGTTCGTTCCCTCCCCTTGGCCGCATGCTATCCCAATAGAACGTGTGGTTCCAGGTTTGTGCAGCGTTTTCGGCGCAGCCCTTACTTCATTTTCTTGATTTGGTCTTCTACTTCTTTTGCCCCCTGGGCATAGAACATTTCTTCATCGGGGGCAAGTTCGCGGAGCAACCGCAGAAATTCTCCAACGTGTACCCGCTCCTCGTCCGCAACGCTTTTGAGCACTTTCACAGCGAGCTTGTTTCCGGTTGACTCGGCAAGCTGCATATACACCTGCGTTGCTTCGCACTCGGAGGCCACAGAGAAACGAATTGCTCTGATGAGCTCCTCATCCGTGAGCTTTCTATTGTTTGCTAACCCTGAAAAAGGTGATCCGAACACTGGCATGTCAATTCTCCCTTCATGCTTCCTTTTGGAATTTCCCCACCCAACTGCGCTTCTGCCCTCGGGGCTGAATCACCGAAAACAATATGATGCGAGTCCGAATTAATCTACCACTTCCATTGTATTCGAAGGCAGATAACTTTGTCCCCAAAAATTCCGATAAAAACCATATATTTTTACTGTACATTTTCTGAGCAAGATTCTGTTAGCCCCCCGGCAATAGAATTATGAAGGCGGCTCCGAATTTAATAGATATTTAACAGGTTGTATTCGGGACTTCGATAGCTTCTTTCGAATAAGCTGTTATGTAGGAAAAAGCCATCTATTGAAAGGAAGCTACATGGGACACAATCGTAACGACGGCCATAACCCCAAGCTGCAAGTGTCCATCCAGCCCAACATCGGGCTGGATAGCGATGTGCGCCATTCGGTGGTGGCTATCCTCAATAACACCCTGGCTAATGAGGCTGTTCTAACGTTAAAAACCCGCAGCGCCCATTGGAACGTAAGCGGAGCGGATTTTTTCGAGCTACACACCTTGTTCGATACCCAATACCAATTGCTGAACAATATCTCAAATGATGTTGCAGAGCGAGCGCGGATGCTGGGGGGCTTTGCCATCGGCAGCCTGGAGGAATTTCTCAGCCATACCCGCCTGGAGGAACAGCCCGGGGATGTTCCAGATATCCTGCGCTTGTTAGCCGACCATGAAGCTGTGATCCGTTTCTTGCGGGAGGATACGCGGAAGTGCAAGGAAGAGTATGAGGACGAAGGTACTTTCGAACTATTGGTATCCGTTCTGCGCGTCCACGAGAAGATGGCCTGGATGCTGCGCGCTTATATCGAAAACGAACCACCTAACGGCGAAAGCCAGGAAAGGATTTTGAGAGATGAATGATCGACAATTAGAAAAGAAAGTTCGCCAGGATGCCATCAAAGTAAAGAAAGATATCAGCACCCTGGTAGGCGATAGCGCAGTTCGTTTTGGCCGGTTTGAAGATAACCTCAACCAGGCTACTGGCAAAGCTAAAGAAGATCTCACTACATGGGTGGAAGATAGTAGTTCCCAAATAAGTGAAGGTTTAGAGAAACTTACCGACCAGGCCAGGGAAACGATGGTTAGCGCTGCGGTGACGGTAAAGAAGGACGTCGGACATGGCTTGAGCCAATACAACACCAGAGCTCAGGAAGTTGCCGACAAAGTTCCAGGCGGCTGGGGCATGAAGGCAGCCCGCTATCCCTGGGTGACAATCTCGATCGCCCTGTTGGTTGGTTTTTTGCTGGGGATTGTAATCAATCCACTCCGCCACCCGCTTGGGTAGTTTCAGATTTTGATTCAGCCATTGAAGGAGAACACGATGAACAATGATATTTTTGAAGGCAAGTGGAAGCAAATGCGCGGCCAGGCTAAAGGTTGGTGGGGAAAGCTTACGGATGACGACCTGGAAAAAGTTGGCGGTAAATACGATCAATTAATCGGCCTATTGCAGGAGAAATATGGTTACACCCGGCAGAAGGCTGAAGAGGAATACCAAAAGAGGGCGAAATGACCGATTATCGAGAGGTAAGAACCACACAACATGAACAGGGACAAGAACAGCGGGTGGCCACATTCAAAGCTACACAAATGATCTGGCTGCTGTTGGGTATTCTTGAGGCCTTGATTGCACTAAGGGTGATATTCAAGTTGATCGCGGTCAATGCGGCTAATCCAGTCGCAGCACTCCTCTACTCTGTGACCAACCTTTTCGTGGCTCCCTTTGCCAGTTTGGCGAAAGCCCCGGCTGCGGCCGGGATGGTGTTGGAAGTTTCTTCCATCATTGCCATGATCGTATACTTCCTGATCGCTTGGGGCATTGAGCGAATTGTGAATGTGGTTTTCTACCGTCCGGGCGGAGCTGTGAGCGTCAGGCAGACGACGGTTGCCGAGCACACCCCTCTCCAAGCGCCATCGAGTGTTAGCCAGACAACGACGACTGATCGCACGACGACTCAAGCACCTGCAGGCGCCAGTCAGACGACCGTGACTGACCGTACAAATACCCAAACACCGGGGTCCCTTTAATCGGCGGGCAGGGGCACAGCGATAGTATCGCCATACAACCGCTGTGCCCCTGGATGGGATAGTATTTGGATAGGAGTAAGGAAATGAACCTGATAAATTTCATCATTTGGCTCTCGGTTGGGGCGGTCATCGGCTGGTTTGCCAGACGGATGGTCGAAATAGAATACAAACAGGCTCGCAAGCCAATTCCAGTCGAGGAAATCGGCATTGAGAAGAGTTGAATTTGGTAATGGTGATTGCGCTGGCAAACGCCTTTGGTATGCTGGGCATCATCGCAGCTCCGCCGCTCTCAGCCGTCTGTCAGATCTTTTGGAGGCTCTTGATCAGTCACCGCCTTGTTTCCGGGGCTGCAGCTCAGGTTTCAGATCTAAAAGAGCGGCAAGAACGTGTATGGGCTGTCATCAGGGTAATGGACGAACCACCTCTGCCCTTGTTAACCAGCAGCATGGAGCGGCTTTTGCGTTTGATCGAGAAAGCCGAGCCCATTCTGCAACCATCGAAGGGGCTGCACCCTCTAATTCACCTGAACGAATGACAAACGCGGCGCAGGGATACCGAGATAATCGTTGCGGTCTAAATGTTTAGGAATTTAACAGGCTGTATTAGGGACGTAGATAGTCACCAAAGGCTATGATGAAATTGAAAGAATAGATCGTAAAATGAGCTAAGAGAAACGGAGATTATGATGGGAATACTTTCTTGGATCGTCGTCGGTTTGATTGCTGGTTGGTTGGCCGGGCAGGTCATGAAAG
>JAQTMA010000303.1:0-1634 GCA_028714615.1 Anaerolineaceae bacterium
GTAGCAGCTCGCGACGGATTGATCGGCGCTGGCATGCAGATGTTCTCCCACGGTGTGATGACTGCGCTTTTCTTTGCTATTGTCGGAATGGTGTATGACCGCACGCACAACCGCGACATTTCGAAACTGGGCGGTTTGTATAAAAAGATGCCTTGGGCAGCTATTGGTTTTATTATTGGCGGGTTGGTGTCGATGGGTATGCCGGGTTTCTCGGGGTTCACAGCGGAATTCCCGATCTTCATGGGGGTTTGGGCCACTGCGCCAGTCTTTGCCATCATCGCTGTGTTGGGCGTTATTATAACGGCAGCATATATTTTTCGGGTCACCAGTCGAGTGTTCTTCGGGGAACTCCCCGCCGAGTATGGGCAAACAGTCGGTGATATCGGCGCTTTGGACAAAGCGGTGATCGCTCTCCTTTCCGTGGTGATGATCAGCCTGGGGCTCTTCCCGATGCTCATGACCCCCTGGGTTCAATCTGGGGTCGACAACGTGCTCCGTTTGCTGGGAGGTGCATAGATGACTGCAGCAAATTTCGATGCCACTATGCTCCTGGCGATCCTCCCCCAGATTTGCCTGCTGGTATTAGGCCTACTGGTGCTCTCTTTCGATCTGATCTGGAGCGAGGCAAATCGTCGTAACCTGGGATGGTTGACGGCAGGGGGCCTGGTGCTGACCCTGGTGACAACAGTTGCGTTTGGCCACCCGGCAGGAACCGGACGGCTCATTTTTGGGGGAATGCTGCGCCAGGATTGGCTGACTTTTGTCTTCGAGCTGCTCTTTTTAACGGGCGCAGCGCTGACCGCCCTGTTTGCTATGGATATCGACGTCATTGGGAAACGGGGCGAGTTTTACCTGCTGGTACTGGCGTCCACGCTGGGCATGACGTTGATGGCCGGGGCTGCCGACCTTGTGATGCTCTTCCTGGCTATCGAAACCACCTCGATTCCATTATATGTACTGGCTGGTTTTGTGATCCGAGACAATAAATCCACCGAGGCGGGTTTCAAGTACATGCTCTTTGGCGCAACCACCTCGGCAGTGATGTTGTACGGCTTCAGCCTGTTGTATGGGTTCACCGGCACCACGCAACTGTATGCAATGACCGCTATACTGCAGTCGGGTGGCGCTCCGCTTTTCACGCTACTGGCTGTGGTGATACTCATCCTGGTCGGTTTCGGCTTTAAAATCTCGGCAGCGCCTTTCCAATTTTGGGCGCCGGATGTATACGAAGGCGCGCCGACCCCCGTGGCCGGTTTTCTCTCTACGGCATCCAAGGCGGCCGGTTTTGCCGTCTTGATGCGTTTCTTGCTGGTAGTCTTCCCGGCTTCACAACAGGCACAAGGTTACTGGATCGTTTTGATCGCCGCCATCTCAACGGCCAGCATGATCCTGGGGAATTTCCTGGCGCTGGGGCAAAAGAACATCAAGCGGCTGTTGGCCTATTCATCGATCGCTCAAGCAGGATATATGCTGATCGGAGTAGCGTCAGCTTCCGCGTTGGGCATTTCTGGCTCGGTCTATTACCTGATTGCCTACCTGCTGACCAATCTGGCTGCTTTCGGTGTGATTACCGTGGTCGGCCGGGCAGTTGGGTCGGATGAAGTGGCTGCTTACGCAGGGCTCAGCCGGCGCGC
>JAQTMA010000303.1:1734-4634 GCA_028714615.1 Anaerolineaceae bacterium
ACGTTGGTTATTATCCTGGCCGCGGTTTTTGGAGGGTTGTGGCTGGATGCCCGATTTGCTTCAAAGCCGACATTCACCATCTTCCTTTTGCTCGCCAGCATTCCGGTGTCGGTAATTGTCATGCTGATCCTGGCGCGGGCAGCCATCAGCCGGATCAAAGCAGAGGCTGAGCAGCCTAAACCCACGATACGGGAGGGATAATTTGGAAAAGACACGGAAATGGCGCTGGGGGAAGAACCGTTGGTTCGTGTTATTTTTCATCCTCCTGGGCGCCTTTTTTGCAGCACGCTTTCCACCGGTAGCACCCCACATCCAGGTCGCGCCGGAGAAACTGTCCGCGCATCCGCTTTTTACGCTTCCGGTGATCGGTGACTTTTACCTGACCAACACGCTGGTTGCCTCTTTTGTGGTCTACCTCATTCTGATCGTCCTGGCTTTCTTTGTGAGGCGAGCTGCCACCAGTGGAGAAATGATCCCCAAGGGGATTTCCGGAGCGATGGAAGCCTTGATCGAAACCCTCTACAACCTGACGGAATCGACTGCCGGGCACTGGGCGAAATCCATCTTTCCCTGGTTTGCTACCATCGTTCTGGTGGTGCTGCTCTCCAACTGGCTGGAGCTGATTCCACTGGTCGACTCATTTGGTTTCGTGGAGCATACAGAAAAGAGCGGAAGCGCACTCGTTCAGTTGTTGCCGAATATTTTTGGTGTAGTGAAAGGAACCACAACTACGGCGAACCAGTACGTGGTTGTTCCATTCTTACGCGTCCCATCCACAGACCTGAATTTCACGGTTGCGCTCGCAGTTATCTCAGTGGTGATGACACAGGTGATCGGCATCCGCGCGCAGGGGATGCGTTATTTCAGCAAGTTCTTCAATACCACCACGCTCTTCAAGAAACCTTTGTTCGGTGCGATCGATTTTGCCGTCGGCATCCTTGAGACGATCTCTGAGATGGCCAAGCTGCTCTCGTTCTCTTTCCGGTTGTTCGGTAACATATTTGCCGGTTCGGTGCTGCTTTTCCTGGTCGGCTCACTGGTCCCTATCTTCGCGCAGTCCGCGGTATTGTTGTTTGAGTTCTTTATCGGCCTGATCCAGGCGCTTGTGTTTGGCATGCTGACCATGGTATTCATGGCGCAGGCCACACAAGGGCACGGCGGCGAGCACGCCCTCGACACCGAGCAAGCATAGAAGTAAACCCAGTACGAGAAAACGAACATCCGGGCAGTTTGTATTGCAAACGATCTGATTGCGGGAGGGTAAGCAGAGCATTATGGAAGGTGATATTGTCCAAGCGGCGAAATTTATCGGAGCCGGATTGTCCATGATTGGTGCGTTGGGGGGCGGAATCGGGATCGGTTTGAGCGTCCAGGGCGCTTTGGAAGGTATGGCGCGTAACCCGGATACGTATGGCAACCTGTTGACCAACATGATCCTGGGGATCGCATTTTCCGAAGCGATTGCAATTTACTGCCTGGTGATCGCATTCTTAATGTTATTTGTCCTGTAGGCAGGCCGATTAAAAGGAGCGTCATCCTTGGAAAATTTGGGACTTAATCTTGGCTATGTCCTTCTTCAGATCTGCATGTTCGCGATTGTATTCATTACGCTACGCGCCTGGGTGTACAAACCGATCCTCGGATTGTTGGACCGGCGCAGCAAAGCCATCGCCCAGGGATTGGAGGATGCTCGTGTGGCTGCAGAAGCACGCGCCAATGCAGAGCGGGACGCCGATAGGATCCTGGCGGAAGCACAGTCGAAGGCTTCTCTGATGGTAAAAGAAGCTACCGAGCGCGCCGAGCTCGCTGCCCACGAAGTGCGATCTTCCGCTGAGGCAGAGGCAGCAAAAGTGCGCGACACAGCGCTGCAGGAACTCCAAAACGAGCGCACCCGCATTTTGGGCGATCTACGCAGCCAGGTTGCGACCCTGGCGATTGCCGCGGCGCAAAAGATTCTCGGTGAATCGCTGGATGAACACCGCCAACGTTCGCTGCTGGACCAATTCTTTTCCGGAGTGAAAGCCGGTCGAGTCACTGTTCTGGAAGGCAACGCTATGAGCGGATCACACGCCGAGGTGGCCAGTGCATTGCCGTTGACTCCGGCCGAGCAAGAGACGGTGAAGTGTGAAATATTGACCCGCATTGGCTCAGAGGCATCGGTCGCCTTCCGGGTCGATCCGTCCCTGTTGGGGGGGCTGGTCATCCGGGTAGGCGATAAGGTGATGGATGGCTCGGTCGCCGGGCAACTTGCCAATCTACGCCAAAGACTGGCGTAGCCCGGGCGAGGTTGGACGATGGTTGTGGATGGTGGATTCCGCCACCTACATCCATCGTTTGTTTTCAGGGAGGTAAGCCGTGGCTGATGCTTTCATTCCTACCCTGACGGAATTGTTCGCCGCGGTTCCGATCTCGGTAGATACCCCGCTCCCCTCCGTCCCGGTAAGTGGAATCGCGTTCGATTCACGTGCGGTGCAGCCCGGTACTATTTTTGTGGCGCTCACTGGGGGGGCAACTGACGGCCATCGGTACATTCCGGCTGCGATCGAGCGCGGCGCTGTGGCTGTGGTCGGAACCCAACCTCTGACCGGTTTGCCTGTTCCCTATGGGATTGTTCCGGATAGCCGCATTGCGCTGGCTTTGCTCTCGGCGGCATTCTACGGTTTTCCTGCACGGAAGATGGTGATGATCGGGGTAACCGGGACGGATGGAAAGACCACTACCGCGAACTTGATCTACCAGATACTCAAAGCGGCTGGTCTGAGGGGGGGGATCATTTCAACCGTGAATGCGACCATTGGAGATGAGGTGTTGGATACCGGTTTCCACGTCACCACCCCGGATGCACCCGATGTCCAGCGCTACCTGGCGCGTATGCTCTCGGCAGGAATAACCCACGTTGT
>JAQTMA010000304.1 GCA_028714615.1 Anaerolineaceae bacterium
GAATTTGTCTTGTTCTTCAATCTTCAATCAGCAATCAACAATCTACAATCCAGCAATCCTTTCATCTGATTAACAACCACCAGATTCCCGTTGTCACCACCCGGGTTTCGTGATACTCTCAACCTGAACCATCAGACAGTACAATTGGAGTTAATTGTCCCATGTGGGATTTCCCGGGATTGCCGGATCACCTGGCTGGAGATGACCCAAGCCGCACCTTGCGCTGCACCTGGCAACGCAAGCTACGATTGGGTATATTGTTCCTGGCGAGTCTTTTTCTGGCCGGTTGCGCGGCCTCTTCCCAAAACCTCATTTTTCTAGATGAATCGGGGAGTTGGCATGCCAGCCTGGCCATCCTTGGCGCCGCCCTCGAAGGCGATTTAACGAATTTGAGCCAACGCCTCCAACAAAGCGGGGTGCGACTCCTCCGTACGAATTTACAGGGGATCGAGAATATCGTGACCCCTCGGTTGGAGGTGAACGGGACAGGTGGGGTTGACCAGGTGCGGGCGCTTCTCTACGGCGATTTGGCAAGTGAGCTGCAACCCTTAGGCGCCTCGACAGTCTTGATCCTTGAGGGCCACGTCCAAAAAGGAGAACAGCTTGCGATTTCGATCGAGAGCAACCCCAGCACTGGATATCTCTGGCAGGTTGTGACCGAAAACACGACTTCCCTCTCCCTTGCCGCACCATTCCGGATAGAACAGAGGTCGAACCTGTTAGGAGGGACGGCTCGCCAAATCCTGGACATCACCGCACAGGCGGACGGACAAGCGCGGCTTGAACTGATTTACAAGCGCCCCTGGGAAAGCGACCCGGCCGCCCGCACCCTCACCATCCAGTCAACCGAACTTGCCCAGCTCACCGATCTCACCGATCCACGTCCGCTACAAGGCTCTCCCGAGTTCTTCGGGGAGCATGACTTGCCGGTGGCGGCGGCTGAAAGCACAGACGGTTTCCCCCCTATGTTCGACTGGCGCAACCAGCTTACCGGTGTAAAAGACCAGGGAGCTTGCGGGAGCTGCTGGGCATTCGCAGCCACAGGCGTTTTTGAATCAGCCCTGCGCATTCAGGACGGCCTCACTACCGATCTGTCAGAGCAGTACCTCATGTCTTGCAACAACCAGGATTGGGGCTGCGGGGGCGGCTGGATTGCCCATGATTATCACAAGGATCTAAAGCTCTCCCTTGAGCCCGTAGCGGGAGCTGTTCTGGAAAAGAGCTTGCCCTACCAGGCTCGCGATACAGCCTGTGTCGGACCCAACCAGCACCCATACCGCCTGACGAGCTGGAAGTATGTGGGCGCCAACCATGCCTGGCCCACCGAAAACGAGATCAAGCAGGCCATCTCTACCCATGGTCCTATCGAAACCACCGTATGCGTAGGCGCTGCCTTCACGGGTTACCGCCCAGGGACCACGTTTGTTACGGACGAGAGCCGTGTGTGTGGTCCAGGTAAGGTTAACCATGCCGTGGTTTTGGCAGGTTGGGATGACTCCCGCGGCCCGCATGGCGCCTGGCTGTTGCGCAATTCGTGGGGTTCTGGCTGGGGAGACAAGGGCTACATGTGGATCGACCGCCAGGTCTCCAACCTCGGCTACTCCTCCACCTATATTGTCTATACGGATGCGAAGCCCTTCAAACTCTTTATGCCGCAAGTTTCACGATAATTCAAAATGCCCGAGAAGGACGCGGTAGATTCCTTGAGGGGGGATTCTTAATCAATATTAACCAATAAGGGAAAAATTGTGACAAATAGCCGAAATTTAGGTCAAAAAGCAGGACGAATGACAGTAGCATGACCCGGTTCCTATCTTTAGAATAATATGGTAACAAAATCGTTGGAACGGAGTGGCAAAAGAGTATCCGGATCGTAGGAGTAGTCAAAATGCTGGCCGCGGGGTGGGGGATGCAGCCTGAAACCGCGACTGAAACGCACAACCATCAGGCCGGCTGCCTTTTATTGGAATTGAGGTCAGCAGTGCTGCCAGGGGGGAAAGGGGAAGCGGACGCAGGCTTGAATCAACCATTTAACGTTGGAGACACCGATGAGTAAATCCCGTATTGCGTTCATATTCTTTACCGGCCTTGCTGTAATGGGCCTTTTCAGCGCCATGCTACCCGGCAGAAGCGCCATTGGACAATCAACCACAATCACCATAAAACCCGCTGCGGATGCATACGTGACCCAATCGAATGCCAAGACCAACTATGGGTCAAATTCTTCCATACGCATCGACAATTCTCCGATCACCCGCAGTTATCTGCGATTTGAGGTGGGCGGATTGAATGGCGCAACCGTGCAATCCGCGAAGCTGCGTGTGTATGCCAACAGTGAGGGCTCGGCGGGATACACCGCCAGCGCAGTTAGTGATAATGACTGGTCAGAAAACAAAATTTCTTTTTCCAACGCCCCAAGTTTGGGCGGCGAGATTGGCAAAGCCGGCGATTTCAACGGCGGCCAATGGACTGAGGTGGATGTCAGCGGCTACATCAAAGGCGAGGGCGTCATCAGCCTGGCTCTGGCAACCAGCAGCAAAACGAGTGTCAATCTGGCCTCCCGTGAATCGAGTAACCCACCTCAACTGGTATTGACCCTGGCAGGTGCTGCGCCGACGTCTGCCCCTACTCAGCCTCAGACAACCGTCATCCCAATCCAACCGACCAAAGCTCCCACGGTTGTTCCTACTCAGCCTGGTGTCACCTCTACCGCCGCCCCAACCAATCCCCCATCCGGTGACCCACAGCCCTCCTTCCCCATTCGAGCAGGTTTCTACTATCCCTGGTTTCCTCAGGCCTGGACGCAGTTAGGTATCTATCCCTATACAAACTACAACCCAACCCTGGGCTTCTATAATGGTGCAGACCTGGCGACCGTCAAGAAACACATCGACATGCTACAATACGGCGGGATGCAAGCCGGAATTGCTTCGTGGTGGGGCCAGGGCTCGCAAACCGACTCCAAAGTTCCTGTTTTACTTCAGGCTGCAGCCGGAACGCCATTTCGCTGGGCGCTCTATTATGAAAATGAAAGCTTGGGAGATCCGAGCGCAGCCCAAATTAGTACTGACCTTACTTTTATCCGCGACCACTACGGCAAAGATCCTTCCTTCCTGCGGGTCAATGGCAAGTTTGTCGTCTTCGTATATGCGGCCGGAAACGATGCCTGCGGCATGGCTGATCGTTGGAAGCAGGGCAACACCGTAGGAGCCTACGTGGTTCTCAAGGTTTTTCCCGGTTACGCCAACTGCGCCAGCCAGCCTGATAGCTGGCACCAGTACTCACCCGCCGTCGCCGCCGATTCTCAAGGCAGCCTGAGCTACACCATTAGCCCTGGATTCTGGCTGAAGGGCAATGCCATGCGCCTGGGCCGCGACCTCAATCGTTGGATATCCAACGTAAAGAGCCTGGTCGCTTCCGGCGCAAAGTGGCAGCTCGTCACCACTTTCAATGAATGGGGCGAAGGTACCTCGGTTGAGCCCGCCAAGGAATGGAGCTCTGCTTCCGGCTATGGCCAGTACCTGGACGCCTTGCATACCAACGGCGGCGCTGCACCGGCGCCCACTCAGCCGCCCGCTAATCCCACACCCACTCAGCCGCCTGCTAACCCCACTGCCACCCCTTTGCCCACCGGGCAACCGACGCCTCAACCCACGGCTCAGCCAACAGACCAGCCGGCGCCCACTCAACCGCCCTCCAACGGCAGCGACCCAATCATCTTCTTCCAGGGCGATCTGGTCTCGGGCAGCTCGATGTCCCGTGCGCAACTGGTGGTTGCTCAAATCAAAAAGCTGATGGCTCAACACGCAGGTACCAAGATGCTGGTTGCTTCGACGGGTGACAATGAGCAAGAGAATAACCCCACCCAATCGAACTACCAGCAATACTTTGGAAACACCTTCGGTGCATTCGTCACGCAGGGAATTTTCATGCAAATCCGAGGCAACCACGATATCCAATCTGCTGGCTCCTACACGGATTACAACGGCGCGACCCACGCCAGCGGCGCAGCATACTGGGATTACTTCGGCGCGAATGCCCGGGCTGCCAATATCAGCGGCCAAAAACTAACCGATTACAGCTACGACCTGGGCAACTGGCACATCGTTGGCCTCGATCAGCTCAACGGTTCGGTGAATAACGCCACGCTCAACTTTCTCAAGGCCGACCTGGCTGCTCATGCTGGGACCAAGTGCCAGCTCGTGTATTGGCACGTGCCAACCTACTCATCCGGCGCCGCCCACGGCGACTCCACGGGTTTAAAGCCCATCAATCAAGCTGAGTACGATGCTGGCGTCGATATCCAGATCAATGGGCATGACCACGATTACCAGCGTTTCTACCCGCTCAACCCGAACGGGCAGCGCGACGACGTTAAAGGCATCACCACCTTCATCGATGGAATTGGCGGTCAGGACGGTCGCAGTGGCTCGCAAATGTCGGTTGCCCAGGCTGCTTCTGCTGTCTACCTGGATGCGTTTCCCAGCGGTGAAGCCATTGGGACGATCATGTTCACCTTGCATGCTAACTCGGCCGACTATGCTCTTTACAACGCCAACACCGGCGCCGTTGTAGACCAGGGCACGGT
>JAQTMA010000305.1 GCA_028714615.1 Anaerolineaceae bacterium
CGTTCGAATTCCTTTCCGAGAAAGGCTAAAATCCGGTGGTTTTCCCGGGTTGACAAATTCTACCCCGGGTTCAAACAGCCTACAATGAGCCGTTGTGCCTAATGGCCTATCCGCGAAATGACGGATAACGGGATCGCCCCCTTGATTTTTGATCGGAGTGGGGCCCGGAGGAGCAACCAGGATGCTGGTGCGGTTATTCCCGCCTACACGCCCCAAGAGAAGGCAAACCGGCCAATCGTGGTGGATAACCATTCAAGCTGAAAGTGAAATTACCATCCCTTGTGCTATAGGCATGATGGCTCATCAAGTACGGAGCCACATTGCCCATGACAGTTCATCTTGGAGCAAGTATGATGGGGAGGATCGGATGGAGGCGCCTGGAAACACATGCGAACACGATCACAGCAAATGTTGATTTCACAAATGCCCCTGCGAGCCGCGAGGTAACCATTCAACCGTCCGTTCCCACAGTGATCGCGATGGGTCCTATCTCGACTACTACCAGCCCTTCCACCGACCTGCCGCTGGACTTGACCCGCACCGGCGGGAAAGGCGTGGTCACCGTCGAAATCAAGCCGCTGAACCTGGATCACCCCGGTGACACCCTTGATTTTGTGGGACACTCTCGTTTCCAACATCCTACAACGGGAAACCGGTCTTACCCGGCGCAACCCGGATCACCATTACGATCCAGAACGTCGATGCGGCTACCCGTTTGTTTACCTGGCAAATCCCTCAATAGGCTGGTCTGATCCCATGATCCGAAAATCTATTCAGCTCGTATTGCTCGTCCTCATCTTGGCCTTGCTCGTGGTTTCGCCTGCGGCCGCCCAGAGCCCCGCGCCTGGCGCACAAACCGTCCACGTCTTCTTTTCTGCCGGTTGCGCCGACTGCTGGCCTTACACCCAAGACGTCCTGCTACCGGCCTTGAAGGCCAGCGGGTTGGATCTCCAATCGGAGATCCACGATTTCACCACCCCCGCGGAACGCAAGCGCATGTCGAGCATGATCGATGGAATCGCCATGCCGCGCTCGATTGCCGATTCGTTGTACGCCTTTATCCCCACACCTAAAGGCACCTTGGTAGTGCTCGGCCACGTCCCGGCCAACCTGGTGCAGGCCGCCCTCACCTCCCCCAATCTGCCAGAAAAGCTGGTCCTGTGGCAGCCCCAGATGCACGGAACTCCCAAGGAGTACCGGCTGTGGGCCTGGCAGGGCGATGTGCAGACTTTCCCGATTGAGACGCCCTTGGCGGACTCGCTGCCGAAGGTGCTGAAGGGAACAGGCGCCCTCCCGGTCGGGTTGGCCAACCTCCCCGAACTATTGCCGGCTGTGGTGGTCACCGGGCTGCTCGATTCGGTGAACCCCTGCGCCTTTGCGGTCATCCTCTTGCTGATCGCTTTTCTGTTCACCCTCCGTCAGTCCCGCGGGCGCATCCTGCAGCTCGGGCTGGTCTATATCGCCATGATCTTTGTGGTTTATTTTGGCATCGGCCTGGGCATCCTGCGGGCAGTGCGCCTCTCCGCCGATCCGCATTTTGTGGCCCGCGCCGGCTCGTGGCTTTTGATCCTTCTCGGGGTCGTCAATCTCGTGGAATACTTCTACCCCAAAACCCCCATCAAGCTGCACATGCCGTCATTTGCCGGCGAGCGTACCAACGAGCTCATCAAGAAAGCCACCCTGCCCACCACCCTCCTGGCCGGTTTCCTGGTGGGCTTGTGCACCTTCCCTTGCTCGGGGGGCATCTACGTCTCGATCATCACCCTGCTCAACGCCAAGACCACCCTGGGTTGGGGGTTGGTGTACTTGCTGCTCTATAACATCATCTTCGTCCTGCCGCTGGTGGTCATCCTGGTGGCGCTGGGCAACCGCCTCACTGCCAAAACCTGGGCGCGCTGGGAGCGTGAACATGCCCTCAAAATCCGCCTGTGGTACGGGATTAGCATGGTAGTGTTGGGCGTGATCATGCTGGTGTGGGTCATCTAGGAATGATAGGTCAGAATGAATTTCAGGCAAGCCTCTCCAGCTATGCAACCGAGTGAGCGGAGCGCCGTCCGGGCGCCGGCCGCACGGCTGAAGCTCACTTTGGCGCTGTTGGTCGGGGTGATCTTGCTGGCCTCTGCGCTGTATTTCATCCTAACCTGGAACAGCAAGCGTGCAGCCTTTCACTATTCGCCGGCCGACGTCGTCTATGGGGAGAGGCTGCATGCCTCGCACCAGATGGAAGCCGGAACGCCGCTAACGGCGCTGGATATGAGCGAACATTCCCCTCACATCGTCGTCCCCTCCGGGTATTTCGACTTTGGTACCGTGGCGGCCGGCCGGGTGGTCCAGAAGATCCTGCCGGTTGCTAACCGCGGGGAGACGCCCCTGATGATTACGAGCGCGCATACCACCTGCGGCTGTACCACGGCCGACTTCACCGCTACGCGCATCCCTCCCGGGAAAGTCGTCCTGGTTACCATCTCGTTCGACACGGGTTTGCACGACCTGCGCGGGCAGACGGTGCGGCGCGGCATCGTGATCGAGACGAACGACCCCCAAAACCCATCGGTCAACATCTGGTTTCAAGCTACCGTGCGCTAGGAAGGAGTGCGATGTATTCGAATTCGAATCGGTTATTGGCGCTCGCCCAGCATAGTGGATACCTGATCGGCGAGCTGACCCAGGCGCTCACCAACCGCGGGATAGTGGTCAACCGCTCGTTCGACCTGCAGTCCACCCGGGCCGTTCACACCGGATGCGGATGCCCCTACCACGGGACCAGCCAGTGCACTTGCCAACTCATCGTGCTCCTGATTTATCAACTTCAACAGCCGCCCCTCACCCTCGCCCTGGAGGGCCGGGACGGGCTCACCTGGGTTTCGGTGGTGCATGTTCCCGGGGAAACTACGGATACGCACCTGGTTACCCTGATTGTCGAATCTCTCCAACTTGCAGCGTCGAAGGCCGAGATGGTAGATGCCACTTATAAATGAAACCCCACATCTCATCCAGGTCCTCTTGGCAGACGATCATGCCGTCGTGTGAGCGGGGATCCGTCAATTTCTGGAGCTTTCTGATGATATTCAGGTCATCGCCGAGGCGGATGACGGCCAGCAGGCAGTAGCGTTGGAGGAAGCGCTCTGTCTTTTCACCTTTCGTTCCCCAAGGAGTCATGGATGAGTAAAAAACATGCAATCTGGATGGCCCTGTGCTGTGTAGTCGGCATGGGAGCGGTGGCAGCCATCTTCCTGTTACGCATTCCCACCAGCAACGTGGTAACGATCGGTCTATTGTTAATCTGCCCGCTCTCCCACGTGGCGATGATGGCCTTTATGGGTAAAAATCACGACCATGATCATGGCAGCACGGAAGATGCCGCCCATCACCAGACCCCGATGGATGTGAAAGCCAAGCCTTCATCCCCCCGAAATTTCCTATCTGGCCAGGATTAATCCATCAGGCAACCTGCAGCCGGCACCAGGCATACAGAGCATCATAGACATCAAATTGACGCTCCAGGTTTTCCATATCATCGGGGAAACGTAAGCTATACCCAGATGCAATCGCTTCTAACCCGCGGGCGATTGCATCTGCGTCGATGTCTTCTGACACATCTGCACTATGAACGATCTTTGCCAGGCGCAGGAGTCCCGGCTCTTGTAGTCCGTACTTCAGAATGATCGATTCGAACGAACAACGGTTTCCATGGTGTCCCAGCTCCACGTCGGGGGCGTCAAATGGGATGGCGCCGGTTTCTTTGGCGATCCGGTTAATTTCGCTTTTGGGGGCAAACAAAAATTCTGCCTCGTTATCGATAAAACGGGTAATAAGCCATGGGCAAGCCACGCGGTCGACGTGAACGTGAGAACGAGTGATCCATTTCATCTTCTGATTCCTCGGGTTTATAGATATTGAGTCTTCTTTCCCTCTTTTCCACGGCTATGCAGACTGTCGCTTGAGGGGACCTTGATTGTATCAGACGGCCGGTGCATCATCACCTTCTAGAGTTCGTATAAAGAGATCGCCTTCGGATTAACCCAGGCGCATCGCACCAGCCTGGCTGTCCTGCTGGTCAGCCTTCCCTGGCTGGGGTATCTTATTCGTCTGTGGCAATCTGGAGCGGTTGCAGGCGCCAACTCCCCCCGTAGGGTTTGCCCGCAGTACGGGCAGGTCATCCAGACTGCTTGGATTGGATGTCCGCAGGCTGAATATCGACCAGCAACGCACCTTTTTCGACCGGGGTATGCGCTTGGGCAGCGATTTTTGATACCCGGCCTGTAACTGGCGCACGCAATTCCATTTGCATTTTCATGGATTCTTGTGTAACAAGCACCTGGCCTTTCTCCACCACATCTCCCTCCTGCACGTGGATTGTGACGACCACGCCGGGCATCGGGGCCAGCAACTGGCTTTCCTGGAGCGCATCCTTTGCGATGACCCCTTTTGCTTCACCGGTTTCTACCTGGGCGATCACCCGCCGTCCTTCTGTGAGAACGGCATACGTTTGATCCTTTTGCGGTTGCATATGCAACCCCAGGTACCGCCATCCCCGGCAGAGG
>JAQTMA010000306.1 GCA_028714615.1 Anaerolineaceae bacterium
CTTTGGGTGGTGATTGGTTGGAAGGTCTCGGTACCGCGCTTCTATCTGACTGCCGCCGTTACTTTGCTGGTTAGCGCGGGGCTTTTCCTCAACGGTGTGGGCGGCAATACCGCCTGGGCGGGGTTACTCGGCGCGATGGGATTGGCTCTATGCATCTCCGGCGGCCTGACGCTGCGCCAGTACCTGCGCCAGAACCCGGTCCCACAGGAGACAGCCGATGAGCAGTGATGTGCACTCGTTGGTGGGGGTGGACCGCTTGATCCATGAGCCGTCGCGCGGCAACATCATGGCCATCCTGGCTGCCGTGGAGAGCGCCGACTTCCTCTACCTGCAGCACGAGACCGGCATGACCAAAGGGAACCTCTCGGTGCATCTCTCGAAGCTGGAAGAGGCCGGTTACGTGAATATCGAGAAGACCTATCGGGGAAAAATCCCCATGACCCTGTGTCGCATGACGCCAGAAGGCCGCCAGGCGTTCGACGCCTATCGAAAGCAGCTCAAGCAGTTCATCGAGAATACATGACCGCCTGGTACATCGCAAGCAGGTTCTCGACCGGAACGCCAGCCTGCACGTTGTGGCTCGGGTTGAACACAAAACCGCCCCCCTGTCCGAAAATATGTATTCTCTCGCAAACCTGGGTGCGGATCTCATCCGGACTGCCGAATGGCAATACATGCTGCGTGTCCACTCCTCCGCCCCAGAAGGTGACCTGGTTCCCGAAGCGGGCTTTCAGTATATGTGGGTCCATCCCGGCTGCCGAGGTCTGGACAGGGTTGAAAATATCGAACCCGGCTTCGATCATGTCAGGCATCAGGTTAACGATCGAGCCGCAGGAGTGGATAAAACATTTCCAGCTTGTATGCTGGTGGACCCAATCATTCAATTGTTTCTGGAAAGGTTTGTATAAGTCGCGGTACGCTTTCGGGGAAATGAAAGAACCTGTCTGCATTCCAAAATCGGTCCCGCTCATGAAGACCGCTGTGATGCGCTCGCCTACTGCTTGATAAAGACGGGGTAAATTCTCCAAGGCGATGGCGCACTGGCGTTCAAAGATGCGATAGACATACTCTTTACGGCTGACGGTGCTAATGTACCATTCTTCGATATTTCGAATGCCTCGCGGGTTCTTCATCCAGGGAGCTGGGACCAGGGCAATATCCCCAAAAGCCGTATTCCCAAAATTTACCAGAATTGCCTTGTCGGTTTGGGTATAGAGTCGCTCCGCTTGCGTTGCGAAGTAGTTCAAATCCTCATTGGAGACGGGGCCGAACTCTTGCAGGTTCTCTTCAACGTCCAGCGGGTAATCTTCCGGCAAAGCGGGATGGGGCAGGCTGTCAAAGTAGAAACCCCCTGCAGGCATCTTCCCGCTGGGAGGGGCGGAATGGTCGCCCTGGGGGTACATCAGGAGGCTGCCATCTTCTTCCGGTTCGGTGTTGAACGCTTCCGGCACCAGAACTGGAGTCCCGTCAAACGATATCCATGGTTTCCAACCATCGTTCCGGAAGCCGAACAGGTTTGTTGGCGGCCACAGACCAACCACATCGACTCCGAGCGCGGCAATCAAATCTGCGGCGATCTCACCCAGCATCTGGTACGGCTCGATCACTTTGACCGGCGTCCCAGGCGGGTCCAGTTGCAATGCTTGCCGGAGGCGGTAAACAGAACTGACATGCATCCCCGTTGTGGGGGCCGCTCCCAGATCCAAGGGGATACGGTCAGCCTCTTGATGGTTCAGCGCGAGATGGACGCGTTCTCTTGAGTTCATTTTCACCTTCCTAAGGTATGAGCATTTCTACGACTGTATCTCATTTAGCCCGCTATTTCTTCTGCTCCGTCCCGCCAGCATCCGGCGGCTTTTCTCCTTCGCGCTTCTCCATCATGCTCTTGCGGATCTCCTCGCGCAGGCGTTCCGCATCCGGGCTACGCTCGCGGGCGGCCTCGCCCTTCATATCCAACCCCAACTTGTCCGACAGCAGCAAGGTGAGCAGCCCTTCCATAATGCTGCCGCCAGCCGAGCCGTTGCTGCCGTCGCCGCCGGCGACGACCACGCGAGGAACCACGTCCACGCGCGATTGCTGCACGGCCTCGGCAAAGCGGTTCATCACCTGCTGGGTCACCTGGAACTGCGGACCGCCGTAGGCGGCCACCTGTTCTTCGGTGGCGATGGCCTGGGCGATACCGGTGCGCGCGATGCGCTCGGCTTCCGCTTCGGCCAGCGCGCGGATCTGGGCGGCTTGCTGCAGGGCGCGCTGGTACTCGGCCTTGCCCTGGTTGGACTGCACCGTGATGCTCAGCTCCGATTCGGTGATGCCGCGCTGCTGCTCGGCGCGCGCCTGGGCTTCGCGCAGCTCGCGTTCCTTGGACGCCGCCGTCTGCTGGCGGGCGTACGTCTCGATCTGCTCGATGGCGATCTGGCGCGAGCGCAACTGGTTGAGGATGATCTCGATCTGCTTATCCTCGCCGGTGGTGGTGGGCGTGCCGATGAGGACTTCTTCCAGCTCCAGGTTGTAATGGGTGAACTTATCCTTCATCTCCCGCGAGGAGATGTTCTGGATCTCATTGCGCTCCTGGATGAGCTGGATCAGGGTGCGCGTCTGGCCGATGTTCTTGAAGTAGGCTGAAACCATGGGGTCCAGGGTTTGTTCGACCAGCTTCTTGACGTCGCCGAAGCGCTGGATCACCAACGGGGCCTTCTCGTAATCGATATGGATGACGACCGAGAGGGGCAGGGAGGGCTCGAAGGCGTCCTTGGTGATCAGCGAGACCTCCGAAAGGTTCTCGTCGAAGTGGTGCGAACCGACCTCGCTCTTGATCCACTTGAGGATGATGTTGGTGGTCGGCACAGAGACGACCTTACCGGCGTAGGTGTTGAAGGGGTATTTGCCGGGCAGGAGGGGTTCGCTCCATACGCCGCGATAGCCTTTTTCGACCAGCTCGCCGTGGCGGTATTCCGTGCCCGACAGGTCTTCACCGACGGCGCCGGTGTAGGAGACCACCACGCCGACGAAGCCCACTTCGATGACAGTCTTGGGGATCATCTGGACGGTGGCGAACAAGCGGTTCAGGTAGTAAGTGCCTTCGACCAGCACCTGCAGTTGGCGCCCGCGCAACCCGCCCGCCTGCAAGAAGCGGTCGGGCATCTGGAAGTTGTTGTGATAGGTCAGCGCGTCGTTGACGTTGCCGCCCACCACCGGAGCGATGATCTCGCCGGAAGGAAGGGATGGACCGTCGTGCACGGTGACCACGCCGATAAAGTCGTCCGAGTCCTTGATCACCACCGGAGTAAAGCCCTGGCGCTCGCCGATAACGGTGGCCATGCTTTGTATGACGGTCTGGTCATCCTTGCTCAGCGGCAGGTAATAGACGCGTTCTTCGGTGATGACCACGAACTGGGCCAGGTTGACGGCGTAGGTGCCCTCGCGCAGGATCTGGCGTTGCGGACCGCGCTGCCCGCCGTTGCTCAGGAAAGCGCGCACGTCCTGGAAGTCGTTGGCCGTGACGTTGGAAGCCAACACCTGCATGGCGCTCAACGGCTGGCCGTCGCGGGCGAAGATGTAGCCGATCTTGCCCTGGGCGATGGTCACCAGGGGCGCAATGTGAACGACGTACTGGAATGGCATCAGGTAGTGCAGGCCGCCTCGCAGCACGTCCGGTTGGTAACCGGCTTCGCCCTTCAGGGCGATGAAGCCTCCCTTGACCGAGCGCTGGCCGATCTGCTTCTCGACGATGCCGATGCGGTTGTTGGGGATGAAGCGCACCCCGGAGAGCGCCACCAATACCAGAATCAACCCCAGAACAACCAGGGCTCCGATCAAAATCTGTGCACCCATTTTTCCTCCATGCGGGTGTTTCCGCTCAGCAGGGGTACCCTGGGGAAGAACACCCCAGAATCCTGGAACCGAACCCCGTGTCCGGTGGGTAAATTGTACTGCAGGTTGTGGTGGAATGGGGACCGAGGTTGGGTGATGGAATATGAGCGGGCAGACCACCCACCCGGTGCAAGCTGGTGGTCTACAGGAGCAGCAAGGCAGGGGTTTCCAAGGCTTGCTTGAGGGTGGCCAGAAACTGTGCCGCCACCGCCCCATCGACCACGCGGTGGTCCACCGCGAGAGTCAGGTGCATCATCGAGCGGATCTCCAGCCTATCTCCGACCACGAGTGGCTCGCGCTGGGCGGCGCCCACCGCCAGAATGCCGGTCTGGCCCGGGTTGAGGATGGCGGTAAACGACTCGATCCCATACGGCCCCAGGTTGGACAGGGTAAAGGTACCCGCGGCGACGTCCGCCGGGGTGAGCTTTCCCGCCCGCGCCCGCGAGACCACGTCCTCCACCTCCCGGGCAATATGGGCCAGGTTCTTTTGGTCTGCATCGCGCACCACCGGCACGATGAGCCCCTCGGGCAGCGCCACCGCCACCCCCACCTGCACGCGCTTCCACAGGTAGATGCCGTCCTCCCGCAGACTGCTGTTGAGCCAGGGGTGCTGGTGGAGCGCCCAAGCCAACACCTTGACCAACAACGCCGTCAGCGAGA
>JAQTMA010000307.1 GCA_028714615.1 Anaerolineaceae bacterium
ATTTTTAACCCGGTAGTAACCCCTTTTGGCAAAGCTTCGCTAACACAGGCCAGCTTCATGAGGCGGTCGATGTCATCCAGGACGGTATCTGGGCTGGTTTTAAGGACGGCTACTTTTCCTTTTCCGGGAAAATCACTCATGATATTCTCCTATTCAATGGTTAGGTCATTCTCTGGTGGCGAATTGGGGACCTGGTCTGCATGTGATTCATCCTGGATTGCCAACGAACGCTGTACCATGGCTGCCACATCTCTGGCGCGATCGGGAGCGATCCCCAGATGGCTCAGGTCAGTCATCCACCTCTGTAAATCGCTGGCTGGTACGTAGGATAGCAACTTTTCGTCATTCACAACCAGGTCAACCAGAGGATTGGGCGCCCCGCGGCGAGTTGTCTCCCAGGCTTGCATGGCATGCCTGCGCAAGATGGCATGCATAGCTTGCCGGTCAGCGCCAGCCCGGGTGAGTTCCACCAAAACCGGTTCGAGCGCTGCGAAAGCACCATATTCCTGAAGATTCCGCCGCATAGCAGGTTGGTCGACAGTTAGGCCATTGAGGATTTTGATTGTTGATCGAAGCAGTTCATCGATACCCAGAAACGCCTCTGGTAACAAGCTACGCCGGTTGGCGCTATCATCCAGAGTCCGTTCGAGTAAAGACATGGCTGCGTTGTCCCAGGCTAGGCGGGGCAATTGCGCCATCCAACGGGCAAGGGAATTAATCTTCTCGGCGGTGACCGGATTGCGCTTGAAAGGCATGGCAGAGGAGCCGACCTGTTGGTTCCCGAATGGTTCTGAGAGCTCCCCGATAACCGGCGATTGTAACAAGCGCAAGTCGAAGACCAATTTGTTGAGAGGGGCAGCCAAACCAGCTAAAGCACTGATGAGCCAATATTCTTGTATCCGGGGAGTTGTTTGCCCGGTGACCCGGTAGAAGGGTAGATCAAGCAGTTGGCTCAGGCGAGCTTCAAAATTCGCAAATTGAGATTGGCCGATCAACTGCGTATAGGCGGCAGCAGTCCCAACGGCGCCTTTAAACCCTTTTCCACGAATATTTAGGCTGTGCAATTGCTCCCAAGCGGCGAATACATCCTGAGTAATGAAAGCGAGGCGGTATCCCAGGGTGGTCGGTTCTGCCGGTTGTAGATGGGTGAAAGCGATCACAGGTAAGTCAGCCCATACTTCCGTACGATCCGCTAATAAAAGCAACAATTCGCGCAAAGAAGTATAGATTATCTGCAGCGATTCACGGATGCGCAAAGCATCGCTGTTATCTTCGATATCTGTCGATGTGGCACCCAGGTGCAGAATACCACCGCCCGTGAGCGTCTGGCCGGCAAACGTTTGTAATTCAGCCATTAAGTCATGTTGAATTACTTTTTCGATCTCCAGAGCTTCCTGGACATCAACCTGGGTCTGGTGCGCCTGTAGATCCTGGAGCTGTTCGGAGGTCACTAGCCCAAATTCAGATTCGGCTTGAGCCAATGCAACCCAAACCTTACGCCAAAGCAGGCGTTTGTGGATTTCACTCCATATTTCTCGCATGGCTGAACTTCCATACCGCCATGAAAAAGGGGAGAGGTAAGTCCCGAAATCGGTCATATTAAAGAGAATTTCGATCAAACCTGGGTAAACTGGTGAAGTTGGCCTGACTCATGCATCCTACCGGGCAACTCATTTTCTATCAAGTTGCCCCTTCTAGTGTATTATACCCTCCTCAAGAAGTGATATGGTTAAGGAGTCAATCAGAAAATGAAGGAAGCCGGAGGATTGTCACCCAGCTCGTTTAGTTGCATTTCAGCCGTTCAAAAGCTATAATTTAGGAACTGTTAAATGCCCAGGTATGTATTATCATTTTGAACCGTAGGATTCCCCACATCTGTATATCGCAGATAATCCGTCGGTGTACACTTTGTGGGTCAGGATTTTCCCTGATTACCCATTAAGCGATCAATTATCCGTATCTTGGAGGTTCTTCTGGATAACTCACGGGTAACACAGAACTTTTCGTCGGCGAGTAATCCTGAGCTTCAACTACAAGCTGGGAATGCCCTGGTCGATCGTTATCTGATCCAGGACGTTATTGGTGTTGGTGGAATGGGATCAGTGTACCGAGCACGAGATTTGCATTTCCCCAATGTCGTCAAACTGGTGGCTGTAAAAGAAATGATTAACCATGCGCCTGACCCACTGGTAAGACAAACCATCGTCCAAAATTTTGAACGCGAAGCGGACATCCTGGTCACAATCAACCATCATGCTATTCCACGCATCTATGATTATTTTACCCAGGATGATCGGTCTTACCTGGTAGAAGAGTACGTTCAGGGGAAAGACCTCGAAGGGGTCATCGCAGCGACTGAAGGGGCTATTCCAGAAGAACAGATCGTTTCATGGGCGATAGAACTGTGCGATGTATTAACGTTTCTACATTCGCACAAGCCCGAGCCGATCATCTTCAGGGATATGAAGCCTTCTAATGTCATGATCAATCAGCTAAACCACGTCATCCTAGTTGATTTTGGCATCGCTAAAGTATTTCGGACGGGACAAAAAGGGACCATGATTGGCACTGAAGGCTATTCACCCCCAGAGCAATACCGGGGCGAATCGTCCCCTCAAGCCGATATTTATGCATTAGGCGCTACCCTGCATCACCTTTTAACCAAGAAAGACCCACGGCTAGAGCCACCTTTTACCTTTCAGGAACGGCCGATCAGCCGGTATAATCAGGCGATTTCAAGCGAACTCATTACGGTGGTGAATACCTGTCTGCAGTATGAGCCTTCTGAACGATTTCCTACTGCCGAAGCAGTAAAGATTGCTCTCATGAAAACGGGTGCTGCGACGGGTCTTCTCGGCCATTATTCAGCCCCTTCCACTCCGGCGGTGATCATATCTGATTCGATCAAGCCCTTATGGACGTTCGAATGCGAAGACGAGATCCGGGGCACGCCTACTTGCGAAAACAATATGGTCTTTCTCGGTTCCTATGACAACAACCTGTACGCACTGAATGCAACCAATGGGGATTTCTTCTGGAAGTACGCCACAGAAGGAGGGATCGTCGGTAAACCAGCATATCATGATTCAACCGTATTCGTGGGGTCAGAAGATCACCGCTTGCATGCGGTTTCGACGCGCTCCGGGAAAGTCGTGTGGACGTATTATACGGAAGGACCTGTTCGCGGCTCACCCCGGATTGCAGAAGGTCATATCTTCGTAGGATCAGATGATTATTTCTTGCACGCTGTGAATCTGGTCTCCAGCCGTCGTGTATGGCGGGCTGAAACGCCGGGTCCGGTGCGTTCAACCCCATGTGTTTCCGGCGATTACGTTTATTTCGGAAGCGAAAGCGGTGATTTCCTCTGCGTTGACTTCCGCAGTGAAGTTAAATGGCGGTTTAAAGCGAAACGTGGGATTACTTCCTCGCCGCTTGTCGCAGATGGAGTTGTCTATTTTAGCGCGCTCGACAGTACGTTTTATGCTCTTGATGCTAAATCCGGGTGGGTGATATGGAGGTACCGGTTAGAGAAAGGATCGATCTCTTCGCCGGCCAAAATCGATAATATGGTGATTGTCGGAGCAGCCGATAATATCATTTATTGCCTTGATTCTAGCAATGCCAAAGAGTTGTGGCAGTTTAAAACGGAACACCAGGTAAATGGATCCCCTTGTGTTTATAAAGATGCGGTTTACTGTGGATCGGTAGACCAAAATATGTATTGTATCGAGTATCGTACCGGACGGCTTCGTTGGAAATTCCCTACCCGTGGGGCAATTACCGGTTCACCAATCGTGTATAATGACATTTTATACTTTGGATCAACCGATCACACGGTTTATGCACTGCTCGCCTGATTTCTTTCCCTTAATAGTAGGATAGATAACAATTGACCTTACAGGTCGATGTGGGGTTTGAAATAACGGCAAAGGAGACTGTGATTTGGGAAAATTCTTGGATAGATTATTCGGTCGAAAAATGCCAGGAGCAGTACCTCAGGGTAATGATTCGGTTAATCCTCATACAGAATCGGTGGAGACCCAGGTAACCGCGAAACTACCGTCTACCCACCTGGAGCCAGCTCAATTTACCGTTGGTTTGTGCCAATCAATCGGGAAGCAGCGGGATCATAACGAGGATTCGCTGTTCTCATTAAACCATGTGTTGGCGGGCGATGGTGAGAATATCCCCGTAGGCATATTCATCATTGCGGACGGGATGGGAGGACATCAGCATGGAGAAGTCGCTAGCAATGTGGCCATACGTGCAGTCGCGGGGCGGTTGGTTCACCGGTTGTACCAGCCATTATTCAGCCTGGAATCGAGCAATCACAGCGACCCACTACAAGAAGTGATGCAAGCTAGCATTCACGAAGCCCAACAAGCTGTAGTCAAAGAAGTCCCAGGAGGAGGGACAACCCTTACGGCTGTCTTTGTCATGGGCGACCAGGTTACGATCGCTCACGTAGGAGATAGCCGCGCTTATTTTATTTATCCAGATGGGAAGGTCAATACCA
>JAQTMA010000308.1:0-3265 GCA_028714615.1 Anaerolineaceae bacterium
GGGAACTTCCTCGATCTTGCTGGCTTTCATCGCCATGCGGACTTTACTGATCGGAACGTAACGGGGTGGGATTTCGGCTGCCTGAACTCCTAACACGGCTGGCAGAGTAATATCCAGATTCGCTGATAAACCGCCCGGATAGTCCTTGCGGGCAATTACCTTCGTCCCGGAAGGAGTTACTTCGGAGATGTAACCTGCAAACGGCCAACCCAACTGCTCCGCGAGAAGCGGTCCTAACGAGCCATCCAGGCTGGAATGCGCTTGGACGCCGGTCAATACCAGGTCAGGATTTTGCGCCTGCACCACCGGGAGGAAAAGCCTGGCGAGGGTATGCGTGCTAATCCCGGACTCAAAATCAGCCGTGAGTTTGATCAGGTGGTCGGCGCCTTTGGCTGCAGCAGTGAACAGGACGTCGTCTGCACCCTCAAAATCAGGGGCAACCACGGTTACGCTCCACCCGAACTTTTCTTTCATCAGAATCGCCTGCTCGATGGCGTGGTCATCAAATTCATTGAGCATCCACCGCACAGAATAGGGGTCGAGACGGTCTCCACTGGAATCAACCACCAATTCCTCCACCAGGTCAGGTACAAATTGCACCAAGACGACGATTTTCATACATCACCTCGCTCGATTGGTTCCATCGCATCAGATATCAGTTCGCAGATATCACGAATGAGCATCTCTTCTGCACCTTTTACCGTCTTGGTGGCATCTTCAAAACGAGATGCCTCGTACGGACAGGCAACTGCCATGATTTCAGCTCCACAAGCCATCGCTTCTTGCATGCGCCATTCGGAAAGGCGCACGTGGGCTTTTTCCCAGATAAAGCCGTCCAACCACATTCCCCCGCCACCCCCACCGCAGCACAGGCTGGTTTTCTGGTTATGCGGCATTTCCACAAACGTTATCCCTGGTATCGCTTTGAGCAATTGGCGGGGTTGATCGTAGATCTGATTGACCCGCCCCAGGTAGCACGGATCGTGGTAGGTTACTTTGGCATTTAATTCACGCGTCAATCGTGGACGAATTCCATCCAACCGGTCGGCGAGAAACTCAGTGTAATGCTGCACCCGGTATGAAATTCCCAGTTGTGGGTATTCATTTTTAATAGCGTTATAGGCATGTGGATCGGATGTGAGAATTTGGTCGAAACTGTAGCGACCCAGAGCGCGCCCGTTCTTCTCGGCAAGCAACTCGAAAAGGCCACGTTCCCCTGCCAGGCGCTGAGAATCCCCATCACTCCACTCATCGTTCCCCAGGATCGCGAAATCAACGCCAAGGCGGTGCAACAAGAGCGCCAGGGTGCGGGTGGCGGGTTGTACGCGGGGATGATAAGAAGCGTAATCCCCAACATACCATAACACCTCTGCCCGGCGGGTATCCCGGCCCATTACCTTGACCAGACCTTCAATACCCCGCGTCCACTCTGTGCGTTTGCGTGGTGATTCCCCCTGGGGATTGCCGTAGCGTTGTGAATTCTCCAGAGCTCCCTGTAGTTCTGCTGGCACTCTGCCTGCCAGAATAAGCTCTTCCTTGGTTTTCGCCATCAGTTCGCGCGCTAGAGGGATCTGGGTGGGACACTGGCTGGTACAGGCATAGCAAGCCACGCATAACCATACTGAATCCGTATCGATGACTTTTTGGAAGGTTTCCGCCCGAAGAGCCGCAATCATGCGGATCGGCGGGTATTCCATCAAGGCGCCATATGGGCAGATACCGCCACACATGCCGCATTGAATACAACTGCGCATCCGGATATCACCGATGATGGCTGTCGCTGCGTCCCCGAACTGACCGGGCGACTGGCTAAGCACTCCCGCACCCTCCATAATTCACCTCCTGGGGCGAATGAAAGGCTGATGTTGCGAAATGGCCAGATCCTGAATGTTAAATTGTTGTTGAATGAAAGATAAATGCCAGTATCCGAATCACCGATTGGATACCAGGCTTATTATATGGGATAAGTTGGAAAAAAGGAAAGCTGATTTCCCATTCTCCTTATATGCTCAATAATCCTTGCTGCATCCCCCGGGTGACAGCTTCTGCCCGGTTCGTTGCTCCGATTTTCTCATAGATCGAGGCAATGTGGTACTTGACCGTGTTCGGGCTGATTTTCAAGTTCTCGGCGATTTGTTTGTTCGCCATGCCGAGCGCCAGGCGTTGGAGGATCTCTACTTCACGTGAGGTTAATGGATTGTGTTGGGTTTGCCCAAAATTGGCCGTTTTGGCGGTTTGCCGGACCATTCTATCGTGGACGAACGAAGGGGGGAACACCGTCAATCCTAATGCCAGCGTGCGTACCGCAGTGATCAGTTCCTCGCCCGAAAATTCCCGCGGCAAATACCCCCATACTCGCGGTCCTTCAGGGACCTGGCTGGTCACCGTCTCTTCCTCGCCGATTACCAACACTGCACAACCGGGTGGAATCTCTTCAGGTTCAATCCAGGTCCCTCTCAACACCCCGGCTTCGTCCGGGAAGCGAATAAATACATCTACCTCCGGCAGGATGCCCTTCAAGTCTTCCACTGCAGCCGATTGACCGACCACGCGGATACTCTCATCACCCAGGAGCAGCGCATGCAGCCCTGATCGTATCGCCGTCGTCCCCGCCTGGATTGCCACCCGAATCAATTCCACTCCTGATCTGTTGGAAGCATCTACTGCTTAGTCAAGATGACTCTCTCTCACTAATTCTAATCTCAAATACCTGGGGTACACCACCGCGAAGCACCTCAATCGGTACTGCTTGCCCGACCAGGTCGCTCCCCAGCAATGACATCAGAGTATCGTGGTCAGGCACCGGTTTCCCCGCCAGATCGACCAGGATATCTCCGATCATCAATCCAACTTTTTCGGCGGGGGAACCTTCCTCCAAGCCCACCAGCAATAATCCACTGGCTTGTTCGCGCCGGAGTTGCATTTTAACCTGTTGGGGCAGATCGACCGGCTGGCTGCGGATTCCAAGATATCCTCTCCTTACTCGTCCCAGGCGGTTCAACGAATCCGCAACCTGCCAGGCGAGATCGGCCGGGATGACCAGGGAACCGCCGGGCGTGAACCCGGAGGTATTAATCCCCACCACATACCCTTCCACATCCACCAGAGGACCGCCAGAGAACCCTGGGTATGGCACGGCATCCGTCCGGTAATAGTGGTCAAGCATACTCCCACGCTCCGTCCGCACCGGACCTGCCACTGCGCTGATGACTCCCAGGCTGGCTTGCAAACTTTCCGGGAATGGCCTGCCTAATGCCAATGCAAT
>JAQTMA010000308.1:3365-4496 GCA_028714615.1 Anaerolineaceae bacterium
GCCGGCATCGCCATTCTGCTAATCGTCCCCCTCATCATTCTACTTACCATCCTCTTTTAAAGCCTCTCGATCAGGTTAGGCCAGGAACTGGATTTTACCGCTCTCTTCACGGAGCGCATCAGAAAAAGCGCAAATGCACCTACAGGCACGTGATCACCAATCGTCAATGTTTGCCAATGAATAAAACCTGGTACAAGTATTCATTCATCTCTGTTTGTTTCTCAATTGATTCATCGTAGACAGTCATTGCAGTAATCCTCCTTAAATACTCTGAATTCAGTTGAACGAACCAGCGATGGCATGGATTGATTGGTTCAATCATAAGGTATCGGTCTTTTCAAGATAGGCAGCTTCCCCGGAGAAGCTTTCGGATTGATACTTTTTGGATCATTCCGATATATATATGTACATTTTGGTCTTTTCGGGTTATCATAAGGTTCGAACGGATCGCGTCAGATCCGTTCCTTTAGGAGTACCTTTTGAAAAACAAGAAACTTCCCATATACCTTTCCTTAGTTCTCATCGCCGCGCTAGCTGTCATCTGGCTTGGTCCTACCCTCCGTAAGAACGCCCCCGCCCCTCCCTTAACCATTAACCAGGTTGCCGCTGAGATACAGAAGGGCACCATCCTCCACATCACAGTCGATGGACGCAACCTGAAAGTTGACTTTCGAAACGGAAACCAAACGACCGCAGTCAAAGAAACCGACGCCACCTTGATTCAACAGCTCTTGAAATACGGGGTAACTTCCAGCCAACTAGGTCCACAAAGCCTTGAGCTGGAGATCGCTGCTCCCAGCGCTTGGGCCGGTATCATCGGTGGATTGGGCTTTTTGATTCCGATGCTCCTCATGGGTGGGATGTTTTTCCTGTTCTTCCGGGCATCTCGTGGAGGAGGAAGCGCCAACATCACATCGTTTGGGAAGACCCGCGCCCGCATGCTCACCGGTGAGCAGCCCACCGTCACGTTTGAAGATGTTGCCGGGGTAGAAGAAGCTCGCGAAGGATTGAAGGAAGTGGTTGAATTCCTGCGAGAGCCACAGAAGTTTATTGCCCTTGGTGCACGCATTCCAAAAGGGGTACTCCTGGTTGGCGCTCCAGGAACCGGAAAGACGCTCATGGCCAAGGCCG
>JAQTMA010000309.1 GCA_028714615.1 Anaerolineaceae bacterium
CCGCTCTAGGCGCTTTCGTCAAAACCGAAGGCCAGGCCAATGGCCTGAGCATTCTGTTCGGCATGGTGATGGCTTTGCTGGGCGGCTGTTGGTACCCCATCGAGCTCTTCCCCCAATTTGTGCGCACGGCCGTGAAGGTGCTTCCCACCACCTGGGCCATGCAAGGCCTGCTGGACCTGGTGCTGCGCGGGCAAGGCCTGGTCGAGATCCTGCCCGTTGCCGGCGTGCTGCTGGTCTTTGCCCTGGTCTTCTTCGCGGTGGGTGTGCTACGCTTCCGGTACGAGTAAGGACTCTATCCGCGAATTGCGCGAATTTTAAGAACAATTTCTAATATTTTTTCACTCACAGCGCCGTCCCCGGCGCAGAGGCATTACCTTGACAAGGTTCCAGACCTTGTCAAGGTTAGCTCTTCAGTTCTTGTAGCCTGGACACATCGTCCCGACACCTGTGCTGCACGCATGTGCAGTGTGTCTTGACGGGATCCTTGTCTGGGGTTCTTGGTGAAAGACCTCAGAACCCCGGGCAGGGATGCCCGGTCTACAAAAAACTAGGATGTCTTCCATTGCTCACAGCGCCGTCCCCGGCGCTGTGAGCGTTTTATATTGATTTGTTCTTAAAATTCGCGAAATTTGCGGACAAGGTCCTGGTGCTGCCCCGAAGGGGCGTGTCCAGGATAAACGCCCTTACCCTGCTGTCGGAGTGACCTCTGCCGCGGTTGGCTCAGTGGTAGGAGCATCGGTTGGAGGTGGAGGCGTCTCCGTAGGAGCCGGTTCGGGAGTATCCGTCGGGAACGGCGTCGGCGAAGGCGGTACGTCCGTATAGGTAGGATAGGGTGTCGCCGTGCTCACCACCTCCGTATACGTCGGATAGGGAGATCCCAGGAACGGCATCTCAGTCGCAGTCGTAGTCGGAGTTTCCGTCAGGGTAGCGGTTACCGTTTGCGTAATGGTACCCGTAACGGTGGGCGTAGCCGTAATGCTGGGCGTCAGCGAGGGGTCGCTGCTCTCCGGCAGGCTGAAATCGGCGATGAGCTCAAGCGTCGCCAACTCGGCGGCGGGGTCTCCGGTGAAATCAGCCGAGGGCTGAGCAGGCACCTTGCTGCTGGGCGCATCCATCTCGCCTACGGCAAACACGTGGATCTCATCCCGGTAATGACCGCCTTCTAAGGGGTTGAAGAAGAAGCGGGCCGTGTAGCAATGCTCCTCACCCGGATCGAGATACGGTTTTGCGCTCAAATCCAGGTATTCGGACAATAGGCCGCTGAAGTCGCCGCCCAGGGAGCTGCCCTGGATCGTATTGAGGATCTGCAGCAGATTGATACGGGTTGAACCGGCGTTGGTCAGGCAGAGGGAGACCTCGACGCCGAAGCGACCTTGCTCGAAGAAGGGGATGACGGTCAGCTTGCCGCGCAGTTGGCAGGTGGGGTGTGGCGTGGAGGTAGGGGTGGAATACGGAGCCGAACCCAGCTTACCGTCAATCATTTCCTCATCGGCGAACCAGGCGCCAGTTTCTCTGATTTCCAACAACTGTTTTGGGAATGCGACCAGGTAACCTAGCTTCGGGATTCGCGCGCGGTACACTCCGCGAACTTGGATATCCAACTGGTCCCAATGATCCGAGACCTTGTTAGCATCGCCGCGGGTCACCAGGCTGCCGTCTGAGCCAATCTCAATCAGCCGGTGGGTAACCAGTTCGCCATTCATATCCATGGTCAGGATCATCCCAGGCTGCAACACTTTGGGGGGTGGAGTAATGATGATCAGGTCTCCAGCATCTATTGTCGGGGACATACTTCCACTATACACGTACAGGATGTGGTACCAGCGGTTGGGGACGCTACCGTAAGCAAGGAATACCGCCAGCAGGACGACCAGGGTAAACAGCCCATCCATAGTGATACGGAGAACCTTCAAAAGAAGGTTGGCGGTCTTCTTGGGTGGCTGGTGGGCAGCTATTTGCATGGTATCTGATCTCTTAATCCGAAGGAATAATCTTTGTTATAGGTTAATCCCAACCGGGGTTGGTCGTTTGGGTTGCGAAAAAGTGCAAATTAAACGGAATGAGCTTGTCTAGTACCGATTCGGGGGCAGCCAAATCGAGTTTTGCCGAAAAACGGTAGCAGGTCTCTTGACTTGGAGCCAGGTTGCTAGAGATGACATAGAGGTTAATGATTCTCGGGTCTTGGTCGGGGTACTTAAAGTAATAAGGCAAGCCATCAGTTTCGATACTTGGTTTTCCAGAGATTTCATTAATTATCGACCAGACGCCGTTTATTTTCAGCTCAACCCGCAGCGTCACGAATGTGAGAAGGTCGCTTTCTGGCTTTTGGTCTGTTTCAAACAAGCCGCGGAATTTCAAGTCGATGCTGCCGTTGTTTTTCGTGCAGATTGCTCCCAATTCAGTAAAATTCAGCCCTGGTTTCAGGTCTGTGCGATCCAGCGGACCACCCGATACATTCAAATCCAGCAAACCGGAATGCACACTGTTCTCCTGGCTGGCATAGGAATCCCGATACCATGCTCCGCTATTCCCCAGAGAACCAAGGATACCGGGTAGCAAAATGACAACGACAGCTAGGCTAATGAACCTTCGGATTGCAGATGACATGATTTATGTCAGCACAACAGGTGGTTGTAGAAGTTATGGAGAGGACTGTTACAGTGTCCCCTGTAACTGCCCTCTCCCTCATGAATTGCTTGGCAAGCCGGCTACAAAAAGTTAGTGCTGATTGGCAATTTGTGTCTGGTACCAACCAAGGTTGGCTGATTGCCCGGGGAGAAGAGCATTTAATGCGCCTTCATTAACCTGGGTAGCATCCACAACAAATTTGATATTCAGCGGTCCCAAATTCTGAAGTGTATTCCCAGCCTGTTCAACCATGCCGAAGCTGAGTGTAAGGCGATATGCAAACCCCGGCCGTAGTGCACCGATAAATTCGTATGGTGCGGCACCCATGCCACTGGTTCCATCAAAGTTGTTGAGCGTAACTTTGTTGAATGAGGATAAACTCGCAAGTTGATTATACCATTCGGGAGATGGCCCTGAGCCAGTGCCATCTACGATGAAGTTATCAGCAGCCTGAGTCCAGTTTCCGCCTAAAAATTCCATCTTTCCAGAATCAATGTATATGTAATCTCCCAATGTGCTGGGGCCGCTAATTACCAGATTACCCAGCCAGGCCAGGTTAATATTGCCGTTATTGGTAATGTATAGCTCGAAATTGCCAGTTTTATCGCCCGGGGCCATGTTTGGCAGGGTGAAGGTTGCTTGAGTCAGGGCGCCATCATTGATGCTCAGCGTACCAGTCGTGATTGAGTTGCTACCGCTCACTGCATGATCAGTGAACCAAGCGCCAGACCCGAGCACGCCGACGACCATCACAACGACGGCGACAAGAAGGATTGCGGGTTTCCAAAGCTTTTTCATTGCATTCTCCCTTGAAAGAATATAGTAATGGCATGGATATGAAATGAGGCGAAAAGCATGGTGAAAGTTGAACTATCGGTTTGTCTTTGACCTCTCTCCTTCCTCGCCAGCTCCACTGCCCAACGCCCCCATTGAAACCGCAAGGAGCATCCAAAGCGCTGACCCGTGCCCGCTGGCAAACTCGGCCTCCGAGCTGGCTGCAACCACCCCGAACACCGCCTGTGTCCCCTTCCTGGCGTAAAGCTTGCATCGTGGAAAAGGGGTTGAATTTGCTCGAACCCGTGTTACAATGTTAAATGCAGACAGGGTGCTGACCCGTGCCCGTTATGCATCGCCTCGGTTGGCTGCAACCAGCCGAGGTTCTGCTTTAACACAAAGTTAAGTGCCAGCTTTCGCTGGAAATCAACCGATAATTTTCTTCTTTGAGACGGATAAAAGAAAAGGAAGAACGGTTGGGTATTAAATAATAAACCGGCCATATGGTGTGGCCGGTTTCGCCAGTAGCTCGCTGGGTAATCTTCTACGCTTTGCTAGAAGAGGCGACCATTTCCTTCCCCAGGTCATTGCTTCCACTCAATCTATACCTATTTCGTATTCAGTTTATTACTGCATTGCCATTCATCTATTACTATTCTAGGACATTGTATTGCTAATGTCAAGTTATTTTAACAATTGCGTAGGTATAGGCTGCTACTTGTTTCGTTTTTAGTAAAAAAGCACGGAGAAAACCGTTTGCCCACGGGGTTTCACGGATTAAGCTTTTATCCGCGAGTTTTGCGAAGAAAGACCTTTATCCGCGAATTGCGCGAATTTTAAGAGCAATTTCTACTAATTTTTCACTCACAGCGCCGTCCCCGGCGCAGAGGCATTACCTTGACAAGGTTCCAGACCTTGTCAAGGTTAGCTCTTCAGTTCTCGTAGCCTGGACACATCGTCCCGCCGCCTGTGCTGCACGCATGTGCAGAGTGTCCTGACGGGATCCTTGTCCGGGGTTCTTGGTGAAAGACCTCAGAACCCCGGGCAGGGATGCCCGGTCTACAAAAAACTACGATGTCTTCCATTGCTCACA
>JAQTMA010000310.1 GCA_028714615.1 Anaerolineaceae bacterium
TCACTTCTCCCGTCTTGGTATCGGTCAGGTCCTCCCGCAACAAGCGATTGGGTAGCCGCTGGTCATTTGGTGAGAGTGCCTTGATCACGCGGCGGTATGGCGTTTCGATAAAGCCATATTCGTTTACCCGTGCAAAAGAGGCTAATCGTCCGATCAGGCCGATGTTTGGACCTTCTGGGGTTTCCACCGGACAGATGCGCCCGTAATGCGAATGGTGGACGTCGCGGACGTCGAAGCCGGCGCGCTCCCGCCGTAATCCGCCAGGACCCAGGGCAGAGAGTGTGCGCTTATGGCGCAGCTCTGCGAGGGGGTTGGTTTGGTCCATGAATTGCGAGAGCTGGCTTGAACCGAAGAATTCTCGTAAGGCAGCTACGACCGGGCGGATGTTGATCAAACCCACCGGGGAGATCTGATCCTGGTCGCGGATGGACATGCGCTCTTTGATCACTCGTTCCATGCGGCGCAAGCCGATCCGCAGTTTGTTCTGGATCAGTTCGCCGACCGTCTTCACCCGGCGATTGCCCAAGTGGTCGATGTCATCAGCCAGCTCGATACCGTTATTGATCATGATCATCCGGCGCACCAGGCGGATAATGTCCCACTTGGACACGGTGCGATGCTGGACGGAAATTCGATCCGACAGGTCCAGCTTCTGGTTGAGCTTATAGCGGCCAACCCGCTCGAGATCGTAATGGCGTTGATCGAAAAGTTGCTCTTCCAAAAATTGGCGGGCGTTGTCCAGTGTCGCTGGGTCACCCGGGCGCATGCGCTTGAAGAACTCAAGCAGAGCTGCTTCGGCAAGTGTCTGGTGACCGGTGAGCTCCCAGGTTGGTTCCTGACGCAAGGAAGATGCAATGAACATCCGGTCAGGGTTGTTATCGATATCCTGAAACAGCGCCAGGATTTCCTCGTCCGTTCCATCCTTCAGAGGGGAATCGGCAATGCCATCATCCACGGCTGCCAGGGCGCGCAAAAATACGGTAATGGGTACGGTGCGTTTGCGGTTGAACTTGAGAATGATGTAGTCGTTTTTGCGGGTCTCAAATTCCATCCAGGCGCCGCGATCCGGAATGAGCTTAGCCATCGCCAGGGGACGTCCGGTCGTGCGGTCGTTGGTGGCTTCAAAATAGACACCTGGTGAGCGGATCAGTTGAGAAACTACCACACGCTCGGTACCATTAATGATGAAGGTGCCTTTTTCGGTCATCTCGGGAAAATCGCCCAAGAAGATGTCCTGTTTAATAGGTTCAGCCACATCTGGTCCTGCTAGAAGCACCGAAACATACAACGGGCTGGCATAAGTCAGGTCGCGTTCGACACATTCTTCGATAGAATGCTTGGGGTCGCCAAACCAATAGGTCAATCCCCACTGTTGAGCTTCCGGACCGCGACCCGGAAAATACAGCTTCATCCCCTTGTTGTACGACTCAATCGGGGAGATTTCATGGAAGAGATCGGCAAGGCCTTCTTTTTTAAGGCGCTCAAACGAGTCAAGCTGAACTTCAATCAGCTTAGGGAGTTCAAGTGTAACGGGGATTCGTGCATACGACTTGAGGGGCAAAGCAGAAGCCATTGGTTTCTCCTGGTAAATCCTAATCCAACATGGCTGAAATCAAATATTAAAGATGCCACCTGTACCGCGAGAAACGGTATAAGGGCATAGTAAGCAATGGTAAATTATACCAAACCCTGGGGAAAGGGTCAAGGATGAATTAAGATATTATTCGACCAATTTCGTAATTCTACATCGTTTCAATGAAAACAGGAACGACCAGGCCGCCCCGACCTGGCCATTCCCCATCCATGTTGTGTTTTTATCCCATTCGAGTCGAAGAAAGGGCGCCTGAATGCCTTTATTGGACGGTGAGTTTTGCTACCATTCCAGCCTCAAAATGCCCGGCAATATCGCAAACGACCTGGTAATCGCCGGCCGTAGCCGGTGCTGTAAAGGTAAGCGTGTCGGACTGACCCGCCGGCACCGTTTTGCTGAACAGGACGTTGGCCTTATCCGCATCGGTAAACGAGCCACTGATTGGCTTCGACATTAACACCCAGGAGTGCTCCACCGACCCAGAATTGGTCAATTTCAAGCTTACCTGTTTACCGGCTGGAACAGTCCAGGTTGATGGGTCAAATTTAAAATCGGTCATCGTTGCGCTAATGTTGGTACCCCCTGTTGATGAGCCGCCCCCACCGCCACAGGCTGCTAAGACAAGTGATAGTGCCAGCACCAACCCAATATACATTGCATACTTCTTCATCTACTTCCTCCCACATAATCGATTATTATGATCATTATACTTGTATTTCTCTTCACTAGTTTACCGGATTCACCGGTTAACTGACAATCATCCATTGGTATGATCTTCTGGTCATCTACATCGGATTATTTGATGCTAAAATGGATCAGCTTTTTCAATGGCGCTTCCTTACCCGAAGGATGGTCTGGTTGTTGATCCGATGAATAGCCTGTTGATTGCCCTCCTTTCCTTGATCTTTCTGGTCACCGCTATCCTCTATTCTGCGGTGGGTCAGGCAGGCGGCACAGGCTACCTGGCAGCAATGGCCTTGTTCGGCATTGCACCCGAAATCATGCGCCCCACCACTCTGATCCTCAATATCCTGGTAGCAGCTATTGCCAGCCTGCGCTATTACCGCTCTGGTTGCTTCTCCTGGGGGTTGTTCTGGCCGTTCGCGATTACATCAATCCCATTTGCGTTTTTGGGGGGCAGCCTGGCCTTGCCTGGTAATCTCTACAAGATCCTGGTAGGTCTCGTCTTGATTTTCACCGCCTTCTATCTGACGTTTCAGAAACTTCCTATCGGCGGGTTCCAACAACGACCTATCTCAATTCCCCTGGCTTTGTTGATTGGGGCCGCCATTGGTGGGCTTGCCGGCCTGACTGGGGTCGGTGGCGGCATTTTCCTCAGCCCGGTACTGCTTCTACTAGGCTGGTCCGAGCTTGGCCAGGCCTCCGGGATATCAGCCCTATTTATCCTGGTCAATTCGATCTCCGGACTGTTTGGCAACCTGACCAGCATGCGCTTCATCCCCCCCGAAATCCCATACTGGTTTGTGGCCGCTGCTATCGGGGGTTGGATCGGGGCAGATTACGGCAGCCGTCACCTGAACAGCCCTACCCTTACCCGTATCCTCGGCCTGGTGATGGTACTGGGCGGTATCAAATTGATGGTATTCTGATTTCCCCCAGCCGGGGATAAATGTGCTCGCATCGCCCATCCCTGGAATAAAAATGAGGTACACTTGAGAAGATCATTCCTCTATCAACCTGGAGGTGATTCGTGTCGATCACACCCACAAAGCGTTCGCTCGCAGGGGTCGGGGTGACCCTCCTGAGTAGTGACCCCCTGGAACTTCAATGCAATAAATGCAAATCCCTATGGCAGCCGGGACGATTATCCAACGGTCGGCTTCCCACGGGGTGGTGGAAATGTCCCAACGACCCCCGCCATACGCTGGATATGGATCTCATTCGGGTTAAAGCAACAAACGATTACCGCTCTCCTGGCACCCAAGAATTAGATCCCGGGCAAAGCCATAAATAGACACGCCAGTCTTTTTGATTTTCATTGGTTGGGCATTGTTGATCGTAGTAAATTTATCGCAGCCTTCCCGTCTCCCACTAGAGGGATAGGGTTCCGACGAATGCATGGTGGGGTGTCGGTGGGTTGACGAATTCTGGAGACCTGCTTATAATAATACTTGCAAGCATGAAAGCGTCGGAAGACCTCCTTATGCGATGCAGCTCATCTCATAGTGAGTACGGCAATGATCCAGTAGAGCTGGAAGGGTACGTTGCTGGTATTGCGCATAATTAAGTTCATAGATGGGGGCTCATTGCGGGCGTAGTTCAACTGGTAGAACGCTTCCTTGCCAAGGAAGAGGTCGTGGGTTCGAACCCCATCGCCCGCTCTTTTCGATAGTTCCTGGCGACGTGGCCAAGTGGGAAGGCAAGGGTCTGCAAAACCCTCATCACGGGTTCAAATCCCGTCGTCGCCTCTTTTCCTTAAAGAACTTTAACCACAGAGATCGCAGAGAAACTCAGAGAAAGCCATTAGTATAGCCATGAAAGGAGCCCAAAAGATGAGGGCTCCTTTTTCGTTATACTCCGTGGACTCGGTTTTGTTTTATAACTTTCTCTGTGTACTCTGTGTTAAAGTCCTTGGTATTGCCGCCCGCGCAAGCCGGTCAACTCTCTCGTTCTCCCGGTGTCCAAAGTGCCCTCGCACCCAGTGCCAGGTGACCTGGTGCTGCTTGAGAGCTTCGCAGAGCGCCTGCCACAAGTCAACGTTTGCCAACGCACCGCCCTTCCGGCTCCAACCGCGCCGTTGCCATCCCGGCAGCCACTCGGTGATTCCCCGCCGCAAATACTCCGAATCGGTATAGATATGAACCCGCGCCGGCCGGTTGAGCGTCTGCAGTGCCCGGAG
>JAQTMA010000311.1 GCA_028714615.1 Anaerolineaceae bacterium
AGAGTATTATTGGGTTCACTTTACAGGCCTTTCTTGGGTACGCTGTTACTGTCCGTAGACCGCCTTGGCGATGATATTTTTGAAGATGTCTTCCGTGTGAGGCAGTAATACCTGTGCACCTTCCGGCGTCTTCCAGGAGGTCACGCTATCATAGGAGACTGCATAGCGCGTCAGACCTTTCAGATCGGCTAGCTTCGTGGCCAACGGCAGCAGGTCGAGCGCTTGCTGAAGTGTGATGTTGGTCTCCACGCTCGAGCGAAACTGCTTGTACAATTCAGCTCCACGGGTAATGGCATTCAAGTTGAGCAGCCGGACAAAAACAGCCTGGATCACTTCTTGGGCGCGACGGGTACGATCGAAATCACTGGTCGAATGCCGGGCGCGGGCATACCACAAGGCCGTATCCCCGTTCATGGTTACCCATCCGGGGCCAACGCTGCAGAAGCCGTCAGCCGCCTTTTGAGGTAGGTCGCAGGTATCCGATAGGTTTCTGGCGGCGTAGACGTTGATTCCGCCCAATGTGTCGATGATGCCTTTGAATCCCTGGAAATTGGTCATGATATAAAAGTCCGGATGGACTCCAAAATTGAGTTCGAAGGTTTTCTGAGTGAGTTCAAAGCCGCCGTGCGCCTGAGCGGTGTTCAGCCGTTGCATCTCCCATCCGGGGATATCGACGTACAGATCGCGCGGGAAGGAGATTAAGCTGGCTTTTCCCGTTTTCGTGTTAAGTGAAAGCAGCATGATCACATCTGTGCGGTATCCGGATTCTGGACGGTAATCGGAGCCGAAAATCAGGATATTCACCTGTCCATCCGGTCGAGGAAAGCGATTAATCAGCGGAATCGTGGTGGGAGTAGGTGGGATGGGTGTATTCCGGGGGGGAAGTGGGGTTGCGTTGGTGATGGTCGATTGAGCGCCGGGCTCAAGGGTACCGTCACCCGGCTGAAAGGGGGTCGCGGTGGGTGTGGCGTTTGGATCCGCGGTGACCAGGACGTGATCAGCCACCGTTTGGGGAATAGAGTGAATCGCCTGGCTATATGCTGGGAAATTGCAGCTAGCGAGGGTAAGGATGAGGAAACTAACAGATAGGATAAGTCGTGTTCGCATTAGGCATCTCGTAATAGCAGAGTGACAGTCATGCTCAACCGGTCGATAGGGTCTAGGCAGTGCACAATTGTACCCCAGTCAGGTTAAGGCACGGATTTATGACGCTTGAGTGGGTTGAATAGTTCCCGTTTGGGTAGGAGAAAATGGCGGGGTGAGGGATTCCGTCGGAATCACCGGGACGAACAACTGTTGTCCATTTTGAATCAAGGAGGAATTCCCCAGGCAGTTCACCCGGCGCAGCTCTGCCAAAGTGGTGTTGTGCGCGGAGGCAATTTGGGAGAGGTTATCCCCAGGGCGGATGAAGTATACAATCCATCCGGCAGGTTGGGAGCATGGGGGAGGAGTACCGGTGGGGGTTGGGCTTAGCGCGGCTTGCGGTGGGAGGAAGATGCGCATCCCTGTACCCGGTTCGCCGGAGGGCAGGCAGTTTTCCTCGCGTAGATGCTCTATTCTCATCTTCAAGACGTTGGCGAGCAGCTCAAAAGTGTCGCCGGGCTGTGTCTGGTAGGCTTGCCAGCCGGCCGGGATCGGGCAGATAGTCGCACTAGGGGCGATTTCAGACGTAGGCGACGGTTGGGTGATGGTTGGTGATGGGGTGACCGCTGGCGGGAAAACCGGATGCACCGGGGTCAGCACGGCTGCGGCTTCGGTGGGGCTGGTCGTGGCGAGGGGTTGAACCTCGGCGAACGAGAGTGAAAGTCCACCGACTACGAGCGCCGCTGTCAGCATCATGGCCAACACGCCTGCAAGCAAAGGATTTCCTGGGCGCATCAGCTTGTGGTTCCTGGATTCTGCGCGGCGTGAGGATCACGCTGATCGACGGGTAGCAACACATGGAAGCTGGCGGACTCCCCCATCTGGGATTCAACCCAAATGCGCCCACCCATGGCTTCCACCAGAGTTTTGGCAATCGATAACCCTACACCGGTATCGCCGACCCCCGGGATGGGTATGTTGACTGAGCGGTATAACCTTGAAAAGACGCGCTGCAAATCATCCGGATGGATGCCGCCGCCATGATCCGTTACTTGCAAACGGATGGCTCCCCGTTCTCCGTTTTCAGGTTGCAGAATGGCGCTCAGACGGACGACCCCTTCATTGGGTGTTACCATGACAGCATTCTGTAACAGGTGGATCAGCACTTGTTCAAGAGCATCCCCATCCGCGGTAAACGGGGGGATATGGCTGGGAATCACGAGCTCGAGGTTGATGTTTTTCTCGCGCATCTGCGAGCTGGTATATGCCACGGCTTGATCGATGACGGTCGCCAGGTTCATCTCTGTATCCAGGGGCTCCACCGTTGCGCTGTCTAATACTGCCATCTGAACCAGGTCATCCACCAGGCATTGCATGCGCGCCACCGAAACCTTGATCCGCTCGAGAAATTTCCGCTGCATGACACTGAGCGAGCCAATGGTTTCTTGCAAGAGCAAGTCGGCATAGCCTGCCAGGGAAGAGATCGGCTGGCGCATTTCCTGAACCAGAGATGCAAGCACTTCGGTCTGTCGTCCAGGCGCCAACCGGCTGGCAGCCAGAACTTGCTGCATACGGAGCAGGTCGGCGTTGGATTCGGCCAGGGAATTGTGGAGGTGAGCAACTTCCACCAAGGCTTTGTGAAGTTCTTTTTCCAGAAATGTGTCGGGGCGGACAACCGGATTTGCAACCAAGTCAGGCGTAGGTTCCTGTTTTTCAATTTCCGCGATGGGCAGCCTGGATTGTGTGACCAGTGCGCCTTCATTGACAACTTTATTGACGACCTTCTCCGGTCGCTCCAAGGTGGCGGCCTCCAAGATCAGGCGGCCGGCCAGATCACAGAAAGGGTTCAGGTAGGAAAGGTCTTCGGCAGACCAGGTTTTCTCTGAATAGGGGGAGATCAGAAGGAAACCGCCCACCGGTTTTTTATTTGGGTCGAGGACAGGCGCCAATAGCAAGGGAGCCGGATTGGGATAGCCGATCGATTGGGTCAAGGCAGTCAGTTCAGCCGGGGGTGCAGACTGTCGCGTCCAGGAAAGCGATTGGCCGTGCAGTAAGGCTGCTGACAGGAGAGGGAAGCTTTGCGGATTGAGCACGCGGGTGGAGATGGCTGTATCCTGAATGCGATCGTACCCGCTCTGCAAGGATATTTCGTCCTCTGCGCTGGTTATCGCGAGCACAAGGCAGCAGTCAGCCCGGATGGTTAGGGCAACTGCCCGGGCTATCTTGGCTGACTTCATTTCAGAGGAAGTCTCGCCTACCAATGCCAGGAGGGAATGCAAGGCCACTGGATCTGCGCTGTAATTGCTATTCGAGAAGATGGGCTCGTTCGCCAACTGAATGAACCCGAGAGGCAACGCCAGCAGGAGGGGGAAGGCCACAAGCTGCGCCAGGCGCACAATCCCGGAAAAATCAGATGGCGGGTTGATTCCACTGAGCTGGAGCAAGAATGCCAAAGTCATCAGTGCCAGGCTTGCAATCCCGTAGCCCCAAGCCGTGGGTCGCCGGCTGACCAGCCAGGCCATTCCTGTGACCGCCACCAGGATAGAAATACCATTTCCGGTAAAATCGAGCCAGGTGATGCTGTAGGCCAGTCCGCCCCCCCAGGTGATCCATAGATTTAGAGCCACTCCCGTGAGGATGAGGATTGCAATGGAAAGGACGATGAACAGGCGATCAGCCCACTTGCGCCGGACAAGGAAGCCCCATAACCAGACCATGCCTACCAGGCTGAGCAGGTTGGCGCTCCGGTCCAGCGGAGGGAGTAACTCATGCGCTGTGGCTGCAGCTTGCCAGATCAAAGCGCTGGACAAGAATAAGCCCAGTTGGATCACCAATAAGCAGCCGAATCCAAACAGGATGCGCCGGCGCTGGGCTGACGGCGAGCGCGGTAATCCGAAGGCACTATACAACCCGGCTGCCAGCGAAAATGCCAGAATGAGGTGGTATACCAAATTCCCGGGTAGTTGGGTGAGGAGGGTGAAAATGGATTGGGGCATCGGAGGAACTTGAGTAATTATAGCACGCGAAGGTTGACATTTGGGCAATATGGGTTAGAATACAGCACGCTTGCCGAAGTGGCGGAATTGGCAGACGCGCTACGTTCAGGGCGTAGTGGGCGTACGCTCGTGAGGGTTCAAATCCCTCCTTCGGCACTCATCCCGCGGATTCCGCGGGATTTTCTTTCGAGGACTTGTCTCTCCCATCCAAAAGAGGTAAGATACACCTATGAAGCGATTCCACCTCGCCGACCGGCGGATTCTGTGGGCAGCAGCTCTCGTGGTGCTCATCCTCTTGATGATGGACTTCAACAATCGGATGGGTGAGATGTTGCGGCTTAACGACCAGCGCAAAGA
>JAQTMA010000312.1 GCA_028714615.1 Anaerolineaceae bacterium
GGTATCCAACAAACCACAACTTCTGGCCGACCTCTAGTCCCATCTCAGAACCCCTCCTGTCTGGTATTCCGTCACCCGAGTTTCGAAGAAGTTCTTCTCCTTCTTCGTCTGCCACTTGCCGATCCAGAGCGGGGCTTCAGCGTCCTCAAATCGAAAGATATATCCCAGATTAGACAGCCGCAGGTTGGCCAGATGGCGCATCCAACGCATATGGATTTCCCAGTTGTATCCCACAATGGGAGGAAACATGGCTTGGGCGAATTTCTGCTCCGCGTCCAAGCAAACATCCAGGGTGGCTACTGCATGTTTCTCGAGAAGGTTTACGCCAAGCTGTTCCTGCACGAGCTTCAGCCAGCGGGTCCATCCCTGAACGTGGCCATTCTCGTCTCGCCAGATGTACTCCAATTGGGCGCAAGTATTCAGCATCAGGCCCCGCTCGCCGAGGGCATAGATGGGCGCGAAGCCACCCATGAACCACATGCCCTCGTACACTTGGCTGTAGAAGAAAACACCAGATAATAAATTCTGGATCAGTTTTTCATCAAATTTACGAGGGTTGAATTCAGTGATACATTCGTGCGCAGCCCTCGCTAATATTACTTTGGTGCGTAGGGACGGGCAGTTTCCCTTAATATGGCGGGTATAAATAATATCCGGGTCGATTCCCGTTACTTCGGCGCAGTATTGGTAGGTGTCTTGATGAGTCTGTTCTTCTGCGAGTTGCCGAATGATCCATTGCGTAACTTCAGCCGCCGTGGATAATTGCCCAAGGGCAAAGAGCGGGCTAGGAATGTTCATATCCATCCAGGTCAGTGAAGAGAATTGAATGTCAAATAACGCTCTCTCGTTTGCGTTAAGCTTATGCTGGTAACATGCCCGGTCGTCGCCGCTGCCAATTTCCTGGGGGCGCCAATGGTTGGCGTGGCTGGCTTCGACCGCTTCCAGAAAATCAGGATAGCTTGGCGGGTCAAGGATTTCGGCAAGGTCACGGTCACCGAGGATGAGGGGCTGTTTAATCATGTCTCTAACTCATAGGTAGCTTCAAAAATATCCGGCTTGCATGCGTAGAACTCGCCATGTACGCCCTTAATTACCCAATCTCCAGGGCGAATGATCAGGTCTCCTTCCATTGTTGAGATTTTTAGCACCGGATATACAAAACCTTCTGGGTTTTCAGGAGAGCAATACGCTATTTCGGCGTCCATAAAAGCTGGCGTTTTGCTACCTTTGGTTAAATCCAGTACCTCTTGGTTGCTTTGAGCGTTTCCGAAATACTGAAACGCTTCCACAACTACAGGTTTCTTTCGGTATTTAGCCATTTTAGTTTACGTAGAGTACAATACCGGCCCACACCGTAATAGCCGCGCCAAGTAAAGTCTTGGCTATACGAAACGAAAGGGACTCCTCTTTTTTAACAGGGAATTTAATAGCCGCCATACCTAGGCATCGTAGCATAAACACTACAACACTACAACACCATATCAAAATACGAATTTTACAAAGGTTTCCATAAACTACCTCGTTGGGTTTAAAGTTCGCATATACATATCAAGGACCGCCCCAGGATTCGGACCCAGGTAATCGTCGTTGATAACCGTCCAGTCAATCGACTTTTCCCAATAAATCCTAAGCTCCAGACTTTCGGGAAGGGTTGTTTCCATATACTCAGTAGCTGGGATTTTTGGGAGAAATAGCAGCTCCCCGAAGTCATTTGGTACGATGATCCAGCGATGATGGATGTAGCCCTTGTACAGCCCTTCAAAACGGCTCATTTCACGATAGGCGCTGGGGACGATAATGACCCCGGCGTGGGCAATGCGTGGAAGATATTTAAGCGTTGCCTGGGGATAGGCGAGGTCTTCCAAGGTGTGGGAACAAATGGCATAGTTGAAAAGGTCATCCGGGGTGCATAACCGCTGCCAATCATTTTCACTATTGAAATTGAGATCGCATCGATCAAGGATTAAGTCAGCTACGTCCACGCTCCATGGACTTGCAGCACCCCCAACGTCAACAACGGTAAAGCTACTGTCCTGTTGACGAATAGCGGCTAACTGTTCGATAATTTTGGTACGGTCTTGGTCGTTTTGGTATTCAATTCTCATTTCATGTCTTCCGGTATATTAGGCATTGGATGCCACCCTTTGAAACCTCCGTCATCCCTCCACTCTCCAATGACGGCTACGTTGTACTCCGTCAGCAGGATCATCTTTCGGCCTTTCATGGGCGGCTCATCTTTGGGGTTGATGAAATCCGACTCTCGGCTAACAACGGGGCGGGATTGATCCACGGCTACACCATAATTTTCCGTAGGATTACTTTCATGGCATCGATCATGCGGGGCATTCGGATGAAGGCATCATCGAAGCGCGCGCCGTGTTTTAACGCTTCACATCCGCTTTCAGAAATGACCCACTCCAACTGCACGGTTTCAAATCGGTACATTTTCCACCCCAGATACCAATACCAATCCGTGTAATACCACCAAGACCGTTCGTTGAATGCCCGAACATGGGTCGGGTCCTGCCAGGCACCGTAGGATAAATCGTAGGGGACCTGGATGTGCATCTCGCCGCCAGTGTGAAGCAGGTCCAGGCAGTTCGTCATGGCCGTGACCAGATCGGGAAGATGCTCCAACACATCGTTGGCGATGATAAGGTCAAAGGTCTCCTTTTCTATGTAGAAATCGCCAAACCGGGGTGAGTGGAACTCATGATCCCAGGCAATCGGCTTGCATATATCGTATCGCCAGTCTGGGCTAGTGGCTGGATTGGCATCGATATTAAAGAAAGCTTCCCTAAAATCTTTGCCACTGCCGAGATTTATTTGTTTTGGGATGGTCATATTTTATAATTGCTTAGGGGTTGCCGTTATAAATCAATAGGAGAGTAGAGTAGGTTAAATATTATAGTCCCTAGGGCGCAACCTAAACTACCACCTATTAAATCATCCCAAGAGAAAATACCGAAATTTGATAAGACTACTGAGTATATAAAAATAAACAAAATGCCGCTTATCAGGCCTCTTACTAATGCAGTTTTCACGTGGCTTCCTTATGGTTCAAATCCCGGTTGCAACTCGTAGTCGTTGTCTACGACTTTCCAATATCGATGGCTGTTAGGGCTGGCTGCATCGTTGATGGCATCCGCTATGCGCTCGGCATGCTCTTTGGGCATCGCAAACAACACGAATCTTTCATCTGGGTAGTCGCCGCCAAAATTATCAGTTTCAACTATTCTTGCCATGTTACGGTTGTCCTATTTTCCTAAAAGTATTCCGAATATAAAAACTCTTAGAATTGCTTGACCAAAACTCATATTTATGTCCTGTTGCCACTGGCATTATGGCCAAACATAAAATCCGCCCATACCTTCGATCCGTCTTCGCTCTTTCGCATGGTCAGCGGTTTTGCCATACTTACTGGATGGCTTATGCCATCGCTATCACAAACCAAAACATAGCATGGATTACCGTTCTCATCGGTTTCTGGCCAGTCGCGTAGCAGCGCCTTTAATTCAGCCACGGTCATGCCGTCAGGATAGTTTGCTGTTACTATATAGTTGGTAAAGCTATAATATGCTTTCTGCATTTGTCGTCCCATTCATAATTAGCGGGTTGCAGCTATCGTAGTCATGGCGAAATATCTTTCCTATTGCTTGAATTACTTCGCTGAGTTCTTCTGCGATATATGTCCATTATATACGCCGGTTTTTAGTTCCGTTCTCTTCGTTCTTTGCCATCTTAGCGAGGATCACTGCCTCTGGATCAATACCTTGCCAAATCATAAGGTCAAGGGTACGCACAATGATGTCTGCCAATTCGGTGCCAAGTTCTTCTGTTGGCACCTCACCTCGACACTCATTCACCGCCTCGCCCACTTCGGAAGCAATCAAAGCCAAAGCTTCAAGCACGGTTTTATTGTGCCAGCCCATGCGCTCTACCCAATCAAAGTGATTTTCTGCAATATCATTTATATGCATATCTATCTCCGTTTGGTATTAGTATTACTTACGCCCGTTCAAGGCGTTCAACCTATGCGAGGGCAACTTTTCCTTCAGGAATAAATTCCGCTACAAAGTCAAAGTGCTCGGGTCTTAACTTTTCTACGCTCATTTTGTATTTCTTAATTCAGGATTTATTGTCAAACCAAGAGCTATAGCCTCTTCAACCGTTACTAATACAGGATCAGGACCTTGTTTTAGGTATTGGATTTCAGCAAGCCTGTTAAGATAGGGCTGCGCCATTTTTGCATAGCTTTCTTGGAGCATCGCCACCATTTCATGAAGGTATCGCTCTTCCTCTGAGTAGTCTATCTCGTTTGGTTTAACCATTATGATACCTCATATGGAAGTGTGGACCGGACGCTACCCCGGCTGCTGGCCCCGATGATGCGCAGGTATGGAGTCGAACCAACCACACCGCCAGCCGCTCTTTTA
>JAQTMA010000313.1 GCA_028714615.1 Anaerolineaceae bacterium
GCCAGGAGTGATCCAACTATTACCAATTTGATCGTTGTGAGAAGACTTGGGGTCATTTTTGCTCTTTGCGTCGGGTTGTTTAGAATGAAGTAGCCTTTCGTTCCTGGCTGGGTAACTTAGCCGAGAAGGAAGGAGCCACTGCCAAATTGGGAGGAGAGATGGTTATTGGTATGACTGTTGACTACTTGCCTACATAAGCCCTTATGGAGGGTTTTTTTCATCAGAAAAGGCGGCAATTCTCACCTCTCGTCAATATCAGAGGTCTGTCACTTGGACAGAGTCATGCGCCCTATATCCCAAGCTTAACCTTTCAGGTAATTAGCATCTACACCGAGATATTCCATGCTTTAACACAGGGGTGGCCTTTAGCCGCCTGATTGTCGGGAGATTAGCAACTCATTGAGTGATAACAGGATACCGATAGAAGGGATCATCTTTATTTTAGCGCGATTCCCAAAAATGGTGCTCGGTCCACGATGTGAGCCTAATTCCCATTGGGGATATGTGGAGGGCTTGTTCCGCCGATGCGGTCTACTACAGGACTACCACCCCTCCTTTTACAGGCAACGGTCAGATTACGAGATGAGTGGTGATTCAGTTGCCACTTTACTCACTCATAGTCTGGCCTAATTGTATGGTTGCGCCTTGTTATGCAACCTGCAACAGCGCTATGACTACACATACACCAAACAAACGCGATTTCCAAAAAAACTGGCCCCCATATATGGAATATGGGAGCCGATTCTTGCGGATTTCTTCTCTATATGGTGTGGGCGCGGAGGGGCTCGAACCCCCGACCTCATGTGTGTGATACATGCGCTCTAACCAACTGAGCTACGCGCCCGGGGTAAGCAGATTATATCAAACTGCCCGGGTGCGGTCAAGAAACCTGGCAACTTCATCACACCGGCTTAGGAGGTTTACAGTTTCGTAAGGATGCCCAGACCGAGGGGATTCGCCGCAACAGTCCATGGGGATTGCAATATAATGATGCAATCAGTACAGATTTTCACGAACTATGCTTGATCGATACTAGCAAACCCGGTGAAAACCGGGGACGCAAAGTTCTGGGTCTACCGCCACATCCGTGGCTACGATTGCCAGGCCGCCGAAAACAAGACCTTTCGTTTGCTCGTGTCCTATTCCTGGCGGACCTGGAACATTTCAGGCCCGCCGTTGGTTAACCGGTCTGCGGGCAGGCAGGAGTGGAAGATGACTTTGAAGGGACAGCACCCAATATCTATCCGAACCATCCGCATCCTCTGCGTAGCTTTGCTCTTCACAGCCAGCCTGTTCACATTGCTCGGGGCCCGCTTTACCGGATCGATCCACGCACAAGCAGCCGCGCCACAAACCCGGGTGCTGGATCCAGATTGCAAAACCAGCCGCATCTTCTTGCCAATTGTCACCCAACAAGGAAGCGCAGCGCCAGCCTGAGGCTGGTTGAAACGTCTCTCCCGGGTGCATGGGTGTTCAATCCTCGGGTTTGGGCTGCTCAATCTTCGCGCCAGAAGCCGATGATGCCCATGAAGAGACCGGCGATTAATAGGACATATTCCAGGCCGCCCAGCTTGAAATTGGGGTCGACGACCATCGTGGCGCCGATCATGATGAACATCATTCCAAGCAACATGATTTTCAGCGACTGTAGTTTTAACTTCATTCATCTTCTCCGCTACTTATCAAAATGACCTTATTATCCGCTAATTGCGCTAATGAATAAAAACCCAAAAAAAGCAACGTTCACAAAAATGTTCTTTCTAAATTTACGGCATTTGCGAAACACCTGCCCCGCTGGCACGCAAAGCGTGGTGTAGCGGGCGGCGCCAGGGTTCGCGGATAACACGATCTTACCCGAAACGGCCCTCGATATATTCGAGAGTGCGTTTGTCCTGGGGGTGGGTGAAGATCTGATCGCGGGGACCATACTCGACCAGTTCACCCTGCAGGAAGAAGCCGGCAAAATCAGCAACGCGGGCGGATTGCTGGGTGTTGTGCGGCGCGATCACAATGGTGTATTGCTTTTTGAGTTCCTGGAGGGAGCTCTCGATCTTCGCGGTGGCGATCGGGTCAAGGGCGGAGGTAGGCTCGTCCAGCATGATGACTTCCGGCTGCAGGACCAGGGAGCGGGCCAGGCACAAGCGCTGTTGCTGCCCGCCGGAGAGGGAATTGGCCGGATCGTCCAGCCGGTCTACGACCTCTTCCCACAGCTCGGCCTGGTGCAACGCCAGCTCCACGGCTGCGTCCAGCTTCACGCGGCTGCGCTCGCCGGCCAATTCGAGCCCGTAACTCACGTTCTGGTAAATTGTCAGCGGCAAGGGTGTGGGGCGCGCAAAGACGATGCCGACTTTACGGCGCAGGGCGATCACGTCGGTATGGGGGTCGAGGATGTTTTCTCCATTGAAGAGAATGCGGCCCGAGGTCATGGCGACGTCGGCCAGGTCGTTCAAGCGGTCGAAGGCGCGCAGAAGGGTGGACTTGCCACCACCACCCGGTCCAAAGAGCACCGTCACCACATTGGGTTCGATATTTAAGGTAATGTCGCGCAGGCTTTCGGTACCATCGCTATATCGCAAGCTGAAATGATCAATCTCGATCTTAGCCATGGACTTACCACTGCCTCCGCGCGCGCGCCCGCGAGCGAATCACGGTGGCGATCAGGTTCATCCCCAACACGAACACCAGCAGCACCATAACGGTGCCATATTGAATGCGGATGGGCATGCCGGGAACCTGGGTGGAGATCACAAAGATGTGATAGGGCAGCGCCATCGTGGCGTCCAGTGGGGAATGCGGCAGGCGCGGCAGGAAAAAGGCAGCCCCGGTGAAGAGGATGGGGGCCGTCTCCCCGGCCGCCCGTTCCAATCCCAGGATGACCCCGGTGAGGATACCCGGGATAGCCTGGGGCAGGATCACACGACGGATGGTCTGCCAGCGCGTGCCACCCAACGATAGGCTGACCACCCGAAAGGACTGGGGTACGGCGCGCAGGGCTTGCTCGGCGGTGCTGATGATCACCGGTAAGGTCATGATCGAGAGGGTCAGCGAAGCGGCCAGGATGCTGGTTCCAAAACGCAGGAAGATGACGAACAGGCCGAAGCCGAAAAGCCCATAGACGACCGAGGGGACGCCGGCCAGGTTGATGATGGCAATGCGGATCAGGCGGGTCCAGCGGTTATCATGGGCGTACTCCGCAATGTAAATGGCCGCCGCCACACCCAGCGGCACGGAGAATACCGCGGTGCCCAGGGTCAGCCAGAGTGTGCCGACGATGGCAGGCCAGATGCCGCCGGCGCGCATCCCATCCGTGGGGAATTGGGTGATGAACTGCCAGGAAATGGCCGGCATACCCTGAACAAGGATGTACACGATAATGGCAACGATCGGCAGGACCGTGAGCAAGCTAATGCCGATCAGCAAGGCAAACCCGGCCTTCTCTACCCGCCGAGGGGTTGAGGAAAGCCTAAAGCGCTTGGTTTTGGAGAGGGGTCGAGCCTGGTCCATCTGAAGCTCCTACGAGAGCAGGCGTTCAGAGCGCTTCAAGCGCTTGTAGCCAATACTGGAAGCGATCACGTTGACCGCCAGGGAGAAGAGGAACAGCACCATCCCGACGAAGAACAAGACGTGGTAATGGGTGCTGCCGTTGGCTACTTCACCCATCTCGGAAGCGATGGTAGCCGTCATGGTGCGCACGGGGGCGATCAGCGCGTTCAGCCCGGAAGGCATGGTGGGGGCGTTGCCGGTGACCATCATGACCGCCATCGTTTCTCCCAGCGCCCGGCCGAGGCCGAGCATGATGGCCGTAATGATCCCAGAACGAGCGGCCGGGACGGTGGTGCGCCAGATGGTCTGCCAGTGCGTGGCGCCCATGGCCAGGGATGCCTCCCGGTAGGAGCGCGGTACGGTATTCAACGCGTCTTCCGCCACCGAAACGATGGTAGGGACGGAGATTGCCCCCAACAGAATGGCGCCGGCCAACGCGCTCAACCCGGTAGGCAGGTTGAGGAAAAGACGCAGATCAGGGGAGAGCACGAGGATGCCCAGCACGCCCAATACCACCGAAGGCAGGCCGGCCAGTATCTCGACCAACGGTTTGAGCATCTCGGTGGCCCACCTGGGGGCGACCTCGGAGATATAAACGGCGGTGCCAACTCCGAGCGGAACAGCGAAAAGCGCTGCGCCAAGGGTGACGATCAGCGTGCCCATCATGAGGGGTAGAATGCCAAAATACCCTTCGATCGGGTACCAACGTGTGGAGAAGAGTGTCGTGAGGGGGACTTGGACGAACGCGGGGAGACCTTCGCGCAGGAGGAAGATAAGAATGAGAGCAACGAAGAGGATAGAGGAATACCCTGATAATTGGATCAGGCGGGTGATGAGGTGTTCAGTCCAGGGGGCGCGTTCGGTCATA
>JAQTMA010000314.1 GCA_028714615.1 Anaerolineaceae bacterium
CCGAACGCGAGCGCCAGGTGCTCGAGCTGCGCTTCGGCCTCATCGATGGCAAAGACCATACCCTGGAAGAGGTCAGCCGTTACTTCAACGTCACCCGCGAGCGCATCCGCCAGATCGAAGCCAAGGCCCTGCGCAAGCTACGCCATCCCACCCGCAGCCGGCATTTGAGAGAATATTTGGGATAAGAGTGGGTGACGCTAATTTACCTTGACCTTGCGAACAACCCCGATGGCACCGGGTACTGCGCCATCGGGGTTTTTTTAATGCGACTCGGGAGGGATGCCGCACAGCCCGGTCGGTAATGATGGGGATTCGAATTGCGGAAAGCGGAACGAATGGGGGAGTTTGAGCTTGAAATGATTTGATTTTGGATAAAAAACAAAAAGAAACAAAGGTGGGAGGCGGCGAGGCAATAAGGCAACGAGGAAAAGCCCTACCACAGAGGTCGCAGAGAAAGAACGGAGAGGACACAGAGAAAAGATAATACCTGAAGGAATGGGGAGGATAGACTCCCTCTCCCTGGGCTTGTGAGGGAGAGGGTTGGGGTGAGGGTTGTCGGCGGTAGGGCTACAAGGGAACGAGGAGAACCCCAGGAGGTCGAATATGAGGTTGGTAAGGTGCCGGACCTAACCTTTTGCAGGGTGCTACGCGGTCCCTGAGGAGGCACCCATTAGAACCGGATAATTATAGCACATACGTTCTAATTACGCAAGGGGATTGAGGAGGGAAAATAAAATAGGGTCCGACATTATCTTCACAAGGTTACACCTGCCCCTGACATAGTACCTGCACAGATCGCGGTATTTGTAGCCCAGGCATCCTTGCCTGGGGTTCTTGGTGTTCCATCCAAAGACCCAGGCAAGGGTGCCTGGGCTACAAATCTACCCGATGCGCCTGATGATCTCAGAGGGCCAACATCTGGCCGACCCGTGTGTCGGCCACTACAAGACCGCTTTGTCTGGCTCACAGAGTCACAACCATGAACGTCTCTGTACTTCTGTAGCCCACCAGTTTATCTGGTGGGGATCCCGGAGGGATCACCCGGTTGGCGAGGGTCGACCATCGAGCGTTCTGGTAGGCCGGCGGGGGGACCAGGAGACAAGCTCCTGGTCTACGAGAACTTGCCTCTCCTGACCCACCAGGGTCAGGAGAGGGAAAGCCCCATCCAAATGCACCATAATGAGGGAAGAGAAACCAGGAGGTTCCCAGATGAATGAACAGGGCGCGATCTTTCACCAGCACGACGATCGAAACGATTGCATAAGCAAGCATGGATGAAGAGGGGCATCAGATGGCCGGCTGCTGGCTGGGTTGGGGTGCAGCTTTCGTCAAGAAGCGGTCAACTTCCTGAATAAACGCCAAGGTCTTTCTCTCTATTTGTTGGGTTAAGGCATCCAAATCACGAAAATCCGGATGGGCCACCAAGACGCACTCCAAAATCGAATCAGCGCCTTGCGGAGCGACTACCAGGTGGTACCCAGGGCGATTCCATTCGCTTGCTTTGAACAATTTCCAGTATTGGGTCTGGACCTGTTTGTTCTGTCCCGCTAACCAGGCTTCAAAACGACCTGTCTCATGAAGATAGACGATGGCGACTTTCAAATGGCGTTGTTTGAAGGTTTTGGGAAAGAAGGAAAAGTAGGTCATATCCAGATAGCCAGCATACAGGCTGCCCGATACGACATACTCTGGATATTGGTTTTGAAAATGGGTCCTCAGATCGAGGAGATAGCCCATCAAGCCTCGATACGCCTTTTGAATCACCCCCTTCTCGAGTTGTTTGTGGTATTCAAGCATAGCGTCATGCAGTGATTCCATGTTGGCTTCCTCCTTTTTCGTTTGCCCTTCACTCGGCTTTACCGGTTTCGGGATGGTCGGTCCAGGTGGGCTGGGGTTGCGAGCATTCTTATCTTCTCCGCGCATGTCGTTGCCGGAGGGCATCGGGACCATGTGCGAGCGCCCTGTGCGACCCAGCACCTGAGGTGCTGGGTCGCACAGGGCGCTCACAACGACATATGGGTGATGGGGAAAGAACATTCGAGGTTCCTCGATGACATCTAGGTGGGGAAAGCTGTTTCAAGATGGTTTTGCCTAACCCATTCCATCACGTTCGGTCATGGTCTGCAGAAAGTGCATGCCCGCCAGGATCTGGCCAAGGCGCTCCGGAGAAAGAGAGCCGATGTATTCCCCAAGCTGCGCTTTCTCAACCGAGGATACCTGGGAAACGACCACGATACTGGGCTTGGGCAAATGGGCTTCACCGGCTTCCAGGCGCACATTCCCAGGGGAGTTGGCCCGTTTGGCATTGGTCGTCAAGGCGCACACCACCACCGTGTGAATGCGGCTGTGGTTGAAGAGGTTCTCCTGCAGGACGACGTGGGGATGGGCGATGCCCGGCTCGGATCCATCAGGTGTGTGTAGGGTAACCCAGTAGACGTCCCCTTGATTGATGAGCATGTGCCTGCCACCGGTTAATCTAGGATGATACGGGATAAAAATACCTTAGAGTGTAATTATCCCATGATATCTTATTGAAAGGGATTCGTAGAATGTAGATTGGGGCTGCGCAGCGCCTCGGAGCGAGGCAGAGGGGTGCGGGTTGAATCAGATAACCCCGATCGATTCGACAAGCCTAACCCCTCTGGGATTCAACCTAATATCTGGAGGAGGTCAAGAGCAACTCCGGAGCTCATCCAGAGGCGGGCAGCCTGGCTGAATCTGCATCTGCTTCTGCATCTGATAATGCATCTGAATCTGTACTTGCATCTGAGCGCGATCCAGTCTTCGTCCTGGAAGAAGATTCGGGTGGATCCACCGTCCCACCGCCATCCCACATCCTTCCCCGCCTGATTTTCTTCCACTAACAGCAGGGCCCTTCGGAATCCCTGTATGCCGAGTTAAAAACGCAGGTTGGGGCTATACCCCTCCTGACCCTGGTCCACACTGTCCTGGCCGGACTGTGCCAGGGGGGCAGGTGAGCGTCCCGGAGCGCCGAGGGGTGAGGGTTGAACCAAGAACCTCTAGGGAATCTCGTGCCTAACCACCTTTGGGACCCAACGATCGAGCCAACATAAGTTTTTCCGATGAAATCAAACCAAACCGATCAATCCCATCATCGAAACCGCCCGGCCTGGCGAGGATCCGACCCCATAGACCTATCTATTTCGGAGAAATGAGGAAAAGAGGATTATTTAAGTTGTCGCAACAGGTTCGGCCGCTAATACCGCCTGAACAAATTTGTCAACGGCTTGAAGAAAGTCATCTATTTGAATGGATTGAACCGGAGATAAAATTGACAGCCTTTTGGTGCGGCGCCCCAAGACTCTCTCCAGATCCTTATCATATGGTTTGACCAGGTCACGATCTAAGCCGGCTTTCACCAGTTGAGAACCGATGGTATCTGGCCAGCATTCGATTACCCCATCCGTCCGGATGAAAAATAGAGAGATCCTCTGACCGCTATATGGGAGTACAAGATAAACGACGAGTGAACCCTCTTTTGGCTCAAATGCATACTGTTCATCTTTCTTAATGTATTCGATTAGTTTATGGGCTGGTTCGTAGCTTTGGGGCGACCTGCTCTCGAGCCGCTCCCAATAAGATTGCTCAGTCAAAGAACCGGGTCTCGACGGGCCCTTCTTTTCTTACTGAATGACCTGAACCTGGTGAGGCACATCCGGGGAGAGGGTCACCTCAACCACCGAGCGTTCGACGATTTCGGTCCGGGCAACAATCGGAGGCACCACCAGGAGCGGCCATGGCTGCCCTGCCCGCAGGGTATAGCAGGAAAGCTCGACCAGCGCCACGTTCATGGCAAGGTGCGGATATCGATTGACGTACTGCAGCATATCCACCATGCTGGCACGGATGCGGTCGCCCACCAGCAGCACCAAAATCCGTCCTAACCGCAGGTTTTTCGAGACGGTTTCCTCAAAGGTCCTGCGGTCAAGGTCCATCTCGCCCTGGTTTTTTACGATCCAACCCACCAGGTCGCTGGCCGTCTTTTCATATTTCTGGGTGTATTTCCGGGTAGCCTGATCGAGATCGGCGTAGGTCCAGCGGGATAAGGCGCTGGCATAATCGATGGTCTGGGCCAGCACCTCACGCCGAGCTTCCGGGTTTCGCCAGAGCTTGGTTTCCACTAAAACCAGATACCCCTGCGGACTAATGAACAGATTATCAATGCTGCCTGTGCCCGCGGCGACCTCTCTCCCGATCGATATCAAGGGAGTATAGACCGGCTCGTTCTCACCGACCGGTAAGATATCGGGGTGGGCACGCAGCAATTCCTGCATCCAGGATTCATTAAAAGCATTGCCGGAGGGATCGATCGGATCGAGCGGTTCTCAGGCAGAGTTGGCATTGATCAGGTAGGGATTTGATTTCATTCGGTT
>JAQTMA010000315.1 GCA_028714615.1 Anaerolineaceae bacterium
CCGAATACCGTTGCGCCTTCTTAATCAGTTTGTATTGCTTCTTGATATCGAATGCACCACAAAGTTTGCTGATGATGTCTTTTCCTTGCTTGCTATATGGGACGACAATGCCCCTGGTGGGCGAATCGATGGCATAAAAAGCTTTCGAAGCCGTCTGAAAAGACTGTTTGAATGGAATTGCGGATGCATTATTTGTAATCCTCTGATGCTCCATAACAGAAATCCTATTCAACGAGAGTAGATTGAACAAGTCATCATCTCTACCTACCGGTGAACTTTTACCAACCGGGTAATTCATTTCACATCTTCGATCATAGAAATAATACTTGTAGTATTTCTCTATTGCGTCAGGTCCAAGCAGGTCATTCTTTAATGTCTGAGGGTTGGCTTTGAACTCGTCCAATACTCGTTCTGCTACTTCTATACCGATGTGGATATCTTTTAGTTTTTCAGTATTTTCCTTGTGCGGATTGACAATCCATACATTTCCAATGTCCCTGATACCGTTTCGATTGCAACGTCCTGCCGCCTGGGCGATTGAATCGAGTCCGGCCAGATAACGAATAACCGAACCAAAATCAATATCTACTCCCGCTTCGATCAACTGTGTGCTAATACAAGTTACGCGTTCTTTATTCTCGAGCCTTTTCTTAATCGTATCCAACACCTTAAGGCGATGCGCAGGACACATATTGGTACTGAGGTGGTACACATCGGTATTATTTCGATTGATCATGGTCAGATAAAGGGACCGGGCAGAGGCTTTCGTGTTGACAATGATCAAAACGCTCCCTTTGTCTAGCAATTCCTGTTCTGCCAAATCTGCCACTTCTTCATCATTCCATCCCCCAATTTTTCGGCGATCAAAGACATCAACGCGCTTTAGTTTTTCAAAAAGGTTCTCCTCATCGGAGATCATTTTCTGATCCGAAGTAATCATCAGTGCTCGTTGAGCGGGTTCTACTTTGTCAAGAAGAGGCTGAGTTGCAGTGCATAGTACAACCGTCGATCCACAACCATGGACGAGAAACCGAATCGCAAGGTTGAACATGTGTACGCAGCGTACTGGAATCGTCTGTACCTCATCAAATATGATCACGGAGTTAGCCAACTGGTGCATTCTTCGTGCGCTTCTGGTACCTGACCCGAATAACGCTTCTAAAAATTGAACCTGGGTTGTGAAAATGACAGGCGCGTCCCAATTCTCCGATAACAGACTTTGCCTTCGGGTTTCTTCCTCTGGGGTAAGGTTCGAATGATGTTCAAGAACAACTTTATTCAAAATATGTCCTCGACCATCCCGATCTTCTAGTATCTTTCGAACTTGATCTGCATTCTGGTCGATAATGGAAGTGTATGGTATTACATAGAATATCCGATCCATCTGGTAATATGCAGCGTGGTTCAATGCAAAGCGGAGGCTGGCTAAAGTTTTTCCTCCCCCGGTAGGAACTTTTAATTGATAAATGCCCTTCGGCTTGGTGTAAAAATCAAAGCAAGATTGAGATACCTGATTGCGAATTTCATCGACAAACCCAATCTCCTCCCCTTTGTGCTTGAACTCCTTTAGTTTTTCGTCCAGTCGCAAGATTAAGGTTCGCCACGGATGATACTCACCATAATTGCGAAGCTGAGCATTTCCCGGAGTCTCGAAGTCAGCAGTATCCAGCCTATCGGCGTCAATAAGACAGCTATATAAGTAGCGAATCAGGAGTCCGCATTTGAATGCGAATGTGTCTTGGTGGTCTCGATCCTTTCCCTCATTTAGTGATTTCAGTTTTTCAATTAATTGATCGACAAGCGTTTCATCGGCAAGAAGCTTGCAGACCTCGTGTTTTTCTTCTTCATTAAGAGCAGACCATGCTTCTTCTGCATGGGTATTCTCCTCCTCTTTTTCGATTCGCCTTTTGAAGCGATTCTCTCCATCCGGCGAAAGGCAATCGATCAGTCCAGACCTGGAATGATGAGAAGCAATACATAATGAAAGGATCTGGGCAGCAATAAGTCCTTCATGACCTTTGCCGAATAGATTTCTATAAATTAACTGGGTACCCGCAGTAGCATGGTCGATCTTTCCTTTTTTTGCTTCTACATCGACGAACTCATCATCATCCACATCAATAAGCCCATTGGCAGAGCCGATATAATTCTGAAATTCCTTGCTGGCTTTTCCTAAGTCATGTAAGAGACCGAGCAATTCACCAGCCAGTTTCAATCCAATCTTGTCTGTAAATTGTCCGGAAAATGCGGAGACATTTTTAAGATGATCCCAGAGATATTGGGGCTCTCGATCATTCGTACGGAGGTGTGCAATAAACCGATCCTGCATATTATCTTTTCCCTTCATCCTGTTGATACAACTGCGATAATCGCTGCACTTCATGCGCCACACTTTCTCGCATCCCCGCCGGGGCCAGCACCTCGCAATCGGCACCCCACCCGCGCACCCAGGGCATCATCTCCAGGGGCTCGGCGATGTTGGCTCGCCACACCAGCGACCCGTCCGCCTGCGGCTCGAGCTGCTCCCCGGGGTGCCAGCACGATTCGCTGACCCGCCCGGCGACGCGCGGGCTGAAGCGCAGCACGACCGTGACCGGGGGCTGGCCCGTGTACCAGATGCCCCAGGCGTCCGCCAACAGCGCGCAAGGATCGAAATCGGCCGGGATGGTATAGCGCTCGGCCAACAGGCAGGCGCGGGCGATGCGCTCCACCTTGAGAGTGCGCAGCTCGCCCGGCGGCTCACGCCAGCCGATGGCATAGAGCGACTGCCCGATGGCGTACGGCTCCAGCACATAGGGAGAGAAGAGGAACTCCTTCGGCTCCGCGCCCGGAGCGGTATGCTCCACACGCGTCTTATAGCCACCCGCCCAGGCGAGGGTGAGCGTTTCCAGCACCGCCAGGTAAGCTGGGTCGCGCTTCTTTTGGGCGGCGTCCAGCATATCGGCCGAGCGGGCGATGTCGCGGCTAGCGCGCGGGGCGAGCTTCTCGAGCGCCAGCGCCAGCTTGCGCAGGGCCGCGGCGGCGTGCGGGTTTTGCTTGTCCATGCGGGTGGCCATCATGCGCGCCGCCAGGTGAACGGCGGTGGCTTCGTGCAGGCTCATGCGCACGTGCAACAGGTAGCTGGCGCGGTCGATGGTCAGGCGCCCGCGTTCGTCTGCGCACAGGAAGGGTAGGTCGGGCAGGTAGCGGTAGATGGTGGAGCGGTGCAGCCCCATCTGCCGGGCGATGTCCGCCTGGGTGAGGCCTTCGGGATGCTCCAACAGGAGCGTTTCCATCTCGTGCAAGCGACGGGTCTTGGTTCCGGCAGGTATCATTGCCCCTCCCACGTGCGCCTGGTTGACGATCGCTTCCATGAGGTTATGCTAGCATGGGCATGTTGCAGCGAGCGCAACAATCAAGAAGCGGTCTACCGGGTAAGCTGATTCGATTGTATTGAATGGGTTACGGGTTAATCATAGCGCAGGAAGGGTAATAAGACAATAAGGGGAGGAGGAAAGCCAAGCGGCTGTAGATGCCGGGAAGAAGTCGGCGGTGGGGGTGTGGCCTTCGTAACACAGGATGGCGCGGCGGTGGTGGACGGCGCGGTGGTCGGTGTTTTGGTCGTGCAGCGAATGGGTGAAGACCAGGTCGGGCTGCAGCTCCGCGATGGCCTGACGCAGGGCGGCTTCGAGCGCTTGGGGCTGGTCGCGCAGGCTGCTGGACTCGAAGGCCAGAGGAAGTCGCTGGCTTGCCAGGCGGGGGGCCGGGCGGGTTGGTCGCGTCCCCCGGGGACCAGCACCAGCCCGGTGACGTGCGATCCGCCGGCATGCAGGCTCGCCAGGGTAGCGCCCATGCACACGTCGACGTCGTCCAGGTAAGCGCCGATGGCGAGCAAGCGGCAGGGGCGACGCACGTGGTTTGAATGTAGCCCGAATCACGTGGGGATGCAAAAAATGCGGCGCAGGGCGATTTGGGAGATAATATGATGGAGTGGAGAAGGAATGGGGTGACCGGGTGAACAATTTTGAGCTGATTGGACGCTGGTTAGCGGCGGCGGGGATTGCTTTCGTGGTGGTGGGAGGGGCGGTGTGGCTGCTGGGGAAGCGCTGAACAGTCCGGGTATCCTTGCCTGGGTCTCACGGGTCTTCCGCAGAGGTTCCCAGGCAAGGATCCCGTATTGGCGTCGGGACGATGCGCCTGGGCTACAAGAGCGGTGGAATGAACGATTGACCCGCAAGTCTCACGGGTCTTCGGCCGAGGTTCCCAGGCAAGGATGGCCGCTTTGCGAGGGCGCCGGGACGATGCGCCTGGGCTACAAGGGCGGAGGATTGAACGATTGGCCCACCAGGGGCGCTGCGCGGCAGAGGGTGAGCTTAGCCTGCTCCGGGAGCGGGGAGTTGGTCGG
>JAQTMA010000316.1 GCA_028714615.1 Anaerolineaceae bacterium
GGGTCTTGATCTTCGCCGCGGGGCTGGGGGTGCGCCTATACCGTCTCAGCAGCCCCCCCCTCGATTTCCCCCCTGCGCGCCAGTTGCACTCCGCTCTCATTGCCCGTGGGATGTATTCCGAGCAGGCGGCAGCGGTTCCCGCCTGGCAGCGCGAGATGGCCATTACCCAGTGGCATGCCGAGGGGGTGATCGAACCCCAGGTTTTCGAGCGCCTGGTGGCTTTCACCTATTCCCTGGCCGGCAGGGCGGACCTGGTCATCCCGCGCTTGTATGCCGTAACCTTCTGGATGATTGCTGCACTCTTCCTGGCCTGGGTGGCGTACGAGCTTTCCGGTTGGGGCGGAGCAGTGGTTGCGGCGCTGTTCTTCCTTGCCTGGCCGTATGGGGTCGTTGCCTCGCGCGCCTTCCAGCCGGAAGCCCTGTTCATCGCCCTGATGGTCGCGGCGCTTTGGGCGGGGCTGCGTTGGGAGCGCAAGTCGGGCTGGGGGTGGGCCATCGCTACAGGTCTCCTGGCCGGGTTATCGATCTACATCAAATCCGTTGCCGTCTTTTTCCTTGCGCCGGCGTTGATCGCCCTGGTTGTTTGCGGCGCCCACCGGCGACGCTTCTGGCGCAATCCGCAGGTGTGGGTGCTGGGAGTTTTGGCTGTCCTACCCGCTCTGTTATTTCTGGCTGACGGACTGCTGTGGCGCGGCTATCTGGTAGGCCAGTTCAGCCAGCGCTTCTTTCCGGCTATGTGGTTGGATCCGGCTTTCTATCTGCGCTGGATCAGCAACCTGGGGCGGGCGCTGCCTTTCGAAATGGTGTTGGTTGCGATCGCCGGCATTTTCCTGGTTCGGGAGCCGGCTCAACGGGCTATGCTCCTGGCCATGTGGCCTGGCTACTTTGTATTTGGTATGACCCTGCCGCACCACATCTCCACCCATGATTATTACCACCTGCCCTTATTCCCCGTGGTCGCATTGGGTCTGGGAGCGGTCGGGCGGACGGTCTTCGAGCACTTGCACGGACCGCGCTGGTTCACCAACAGCGCCATAACGGGCCTCATCCTGGTTGCCCTGGTGATCAATGGGTATGATGCCCGCACAACCCTCAAGCGCAGCGATACCAGCGCCCAGGTCGCAACCTGGCAAGCGGTGGGTGCTGAGCTCGGTCCGGGCGCCTCTGTGGTAGCGCTCGTGACAGATTACGGGGTTGGACTGGAATACTGGGCCTGGATCAACCCTGTCATCTGGCCGACTACGGCAGATCTGCAGTGGCAGCAGGGCCAGGGTTCCGTTGAGGATTTCGAACAACTCTTCCGGCAGACGACGGCAGGCAAGGAGTACTTCGTGGTCGCGGCGCCGGACGAGCTGGCGACCCAACCGGCTCTGCGAGATACCCTGCACAAATATCCGATTTACCGGCAAGGCGCCGGATACCAGATCTATTCTTTGCGAAAGCCGGACACCGTCCCTTGAACCCATCCTACGTCTCTCAACCCCTCGTCTCTATCGTCACGCCTTCCTTCAACCAGGCGTGCTTTCTGGAAACCACCCTCCGCTCGGTCCTTGAGCAGGATTATCCCAACATCGAGTACTTCGTTATGGATGGCGGTTCGCAAGACGGCAGCCGAGAGATCCTCGAGCGCTATGCATCTCGCCTGGCTGGCTGGGTCTCCGAACCGGACCAGGGCCAGACCGATGCGATCAACCAGGGTTTCGCCCGCGCGAATGGCAAATACCTGGCCTGGTTGAACTCGGATGACACCTACGAACCTGGAGCCATACGAGAGGCAGTCGCTTACTTGGAAGCCCACCCGGAAGCGGGCGCCGTGTACGGGGACACGAACTTCATCGACGAGCAGGGGAGCATCATCGGGCGCTTCCCCGCCCGTCAGACGGACCTGGCTCGCTTACGCCGCGGTTACGTGCATATCCCACAGCAGGCCACCTTTTTCCGCGCTGACCTGTGGCGCAGGGTAGGACCGCTCGACCCGAGTTTCTTCTTCGCTATGGATTACGACTTGTGGGTGCGCCTGGCGCGTATCCAGCCGCTGGTCTACCTTCCCCGTGTGTGGGCAAATTTCCGTTTGCACAGTACGGGCAAAACCATCGTCGCAGACGAACGTTGTTGGCCGGAAATGCTGCGCGTGCATTACCGCGACGGTGGCAAGTGGTACGCACCTATCGTGCTGCTCTACCAGGTGCGCCGCCTGGTTGCACCGCTCATCCGCATTCGTCGTGAGCGGCTCTTCCGTCCCTGACCCTTACAGGTTTTTTTCACCTGGATTCAAGTTCCGATTACGCCAGTGGAGCAGGTCTTGGTTGGCTTGCAGCAAGATCTCTCGCACCTCTTCGTCGCCGATCTGGGAAAAATCATCATACCAGGCGCCCACGCCATAAAACGGTTCCGGAGTAAAGCGACACACAATCTCGTCGGCGATGCGGACAAACTCCTGACAGGTTTCCGTTGCACCAACCGGCACTGCCACGATGATTTTGAGGGGGCTTTCCTGGCGCAATGCAAGCACTGCAGCGCGCATGCTGGCGCCAGTCGCCAGGCCGTCATCCACCAGGATCGCATTTTTCCCCTGCAGGTCGAGCGGAGGGAGGCCACCTCGGTAAACATGCAGGCGCCTTGCTAACTCCTGCTGTTCTCGCCGGGAGACTTCAGCAATCACATCTTCCGGAATGCCCAGGTTGTGGACGATATCCTGATTGAGCACGCGCACCCCTCCGCTGGCGATGGCCCCCATTGCCAGCTCATCTTGCCCGGGGACGCCCAGCTTACGCACAATGAAGATGTCCAGAGGGGCATGCAATGCCTTGGCGACCTCATTGGCGACGGGAACTCCTCCCCGTGGCAAGCCTAAAACGAGAACGTCGGACCGGTCAGTGTATTTTAACAACAATCGGGATAATTTTTTGCCAGCGTCTTTTCGATCGAGGTATTCTGCCATTTCGATCCGGCCTGGCTTGACTGGATGCTCAATATGGATAAGGGGATAGACCTTATCCTTTTTACACGAATAGTATAACATGGATAATAAACGGATTCCAATGGAAGAGACATATGTACGCTCACGACGCCATTTGACCCACAAGGATCGCAGCGCAAAGTATTCGGCGCCAATCGCATCGACCGTGTGCGATGTTTGCGTTTGCGAAATTTCCTTCACTCTATATAATTAACCCATGCAAATGACCCTGATCCAACCACAAGTTTCTGCTGGAGGAGTGGCTTTTCGGCAACATCAAGGACAAATTGAAGTCGCTCTGATTTCAGTGGGCGAAACAAGGCGATGGCAACTTCCCAAGGGGATGATCAACACAGACGAGACCCCGGAAGCCGCAGCTCAGCGTGAGGTACGCGAAGAAGCTGGGATCGATACCGAGTTGATTGCCCCACTCGAAAGGATCGAGTATTGGTACTTTGCCGGGAAAGGCCCACAGCGCACTCGCTTTCATAAATTCGTGCATTTTTACCTGATGCGCTATCGTTCAGGAGACCCGGCAAACCACGACCACGAAGTCAATGAAGCCCGCTGGGTAGAGATCAGCCGGGCGTTGAGCCTGCTGGCTTTCGATGGGGAGCGGCGGGTCACGAGCCGGGCGCACGAGATGTTGCATAATGAATACTCGCTTTCGGGGGCGGGATAATAGGGTATCATTCAGCAGTATGATGGTCCAACGATATTTCCGGCAGATTATGGCTGCCATTACGCTCACTATCCTCGCTGCTGGCTGCAGCCAGCTCAATGTGGGCACGATCGCTTACCCGACGCTGAATCCGGCGCCGACCGAACTCTTCCCGGCTTTTTCAACCGGCACGGCTATCGTAAGTCGTAAATTCACGGAAGCAGCCCAAATGGCCACCTCCCTGGCAGCCCTTCCTACGGGTACGCCGTCACCTACCCTTGGACCCACCAGCACTCTCTGCCCTGTAGGGGATCTGGCAGGGGAAGTGCGCACCAATGGCGCCACCGGGCATATCACCTTCAGCGTGGATGTGACCAATGTTGGTAATTCGACCTGCACCTTACCCGCTCCGCCTGACATTCAGTTGGTCAACCGGCAAGGCATCCCGCTAGACCTGGATATGCAATCGTTCTGTTCTACCTGCGCACCGGCTGAGGCGATTGGAGCCACCCCCTCGCCGTCTGCCCTGGCTCTGACCCAAACGGCCGAACCAGTGGTCCACCAGCCAGTGAATCTTGGCGCTCACCAGGTGGTCAATTTCTCTTTGATATGGGCGAATTGGTGTGGTGCGTTTCCACCGGGTGGCGTTTCGGTGCGGTTGCATCTCGAACCTGGGATACAACTCGACCTGCCCAGCGATGCGCCAGCCGGGGGGCGTTGCGATGCTCCGGGTGAGCGCTC
>JAQTMA010000317.1 GCA_028714615.1 Anaerolineaceae bacterium
TCTGCAACATTGCCTTACTCCCATCCCCGGAGCGTTTCCACCGGATGCATTTGGGTTGCCTTGAGCGCGGGGATCCAGGCTGCAATCCCCCCGGTTGCAATATTGTTTATTCGGAGCGCATGGACTCGGCCGGAGAGACGTGCGTGGCCACCCAACCCGGGTAGGCTGCGGCTACCAGCCCAGCCAATGCAGGCAATACCAGTCCTGCGAAAGCTGCCCAAAGCAGCCCCCATCCTATGCTCCTGTATAGCGCCAGGTACCCTACCAGGCCCAAAAGTGTCCCCAAAACTCCTCCCAACAACCCCAACGCCAGTCCCTCCTTCAGGAACATCCCCGCTACCATCCTTGTACGCCAGCCCACGGCTTTCAACAAGCCAATTTCCCGCTTGCGCTCCGCCACACTGATCAGCAGGGTATCTGTCACCGCCAGAACGCCGATCCCGACGACGACGCCCACCATCCCCCAGTGATACCAGCTCACCTGCACCAGGATGTACTTTCCCAACAACGTCAGAGCCAGGTATCCTCGCATTCCCCATAACAGGTTTAACAAAAAACTCAACATGGCTGCGCCGGCTGCTATGACACCTATGCTCAGCAACGTTCTTACCGGCTGTCGCCACAAAGACGCTCCGCCAATCCCTGACCAGCCGGGTATGCATCTGACTGTTACCCGCCTTCCCCGTTGAAACGCCAGTGTTGGCGGCACCCGTCCGGCCCACCAAGCAGGAAGAACAAAACCACCCAAACACAACAACACCCCCAAAGGCAGGATCATCAGGATTTGCTCCAGAGGAAGCGTCAGTCCCAATAACCAGCCCAGCCCCACTGCCAGGCCGATCCCAGCCAGGCCGCCGGCCAGCCCAATGAACGCGCCTTCCAGCAGCACCAGGCTGGTCAAGGAACCTGTACGCCAACCGAGTGCTTTCAACAAGCCATATTCCTGCACCCTTCCTACCACCGTGGTGATGGTGGTATTGAAGACCAACAATGCACAGACCCCTAACATAGCGGCAAACAGGACCAGATTAGCTCGCTGAACTTCCCGCTGCATCGTCAAGCTCACCCCCTTCTGGATCCAGTTCTCCTCCACATAGCCGGTCCCGGGGATGTGCACCAGCAGCGGCCGAGGGGAGGAGCCAACCACAACGTCCACTTCCAACCCGGTGCGACGCATGATCTCAGATGCGACGGCCTCTATTTTCGTTTGCGTTTCCGCAGAGAAGCGGTCAATTCCACTGACGCGAACCCGAATGGCGCTGATCGAATTTTCTCCTGCCAGGGTACGCGCTGCCTCGAGGGTGGTCAGGATTACCGGCGGGGATTCCAGGTAATCTTGAAGCGTCAGGGTCGGGCGGAGACTCCTGCTTGCCACGGGTTGGCCGGCTTCATCAAAACGCAGAACTGACCGAGGTGGGAAATACGTCTCCAGGGGTACTTCGGAGAGCCCGCCCGAGGCTAGAGGTAAATGCTCGATGTCAAACGCGCCTTTAACGTCATAGGTGAACGGTTGGAACGGCCGGGATGGGACACGCTCCCGGAAACGGAACTGCTCGGGCTGCCCTTCCGCAGCCTGCCCTCCGCACATCATCGCGGGCGGGCTGTAGGATCCTGACGGGACAGCCTCCAGTACCGGACCAGGTACCTGCGGGTTGGGCGGGGGCGCCTCGCGATATTGAATGGGGGATGGGACAGAGTTGGTGCGATTCGAGATGATTGATTGGACTGCCTTTTTATCGACCAGTTGCTGGGTGATCAAGCTGTAGGCGGCTTCTCCACTGGTGGATTTTTGCGGTCCGGTTTGGCGAGGCAGACCAGACAGGTAGGCGCTGCCTCCCTGAGCCAGAAGGTCCTTAAAATCTAAAACTCGCGAGGGCAGCGCCAGATGGTCCAACTTCCCCGCTAAGCTCAGCGATAGATAGGGAGTGGTATTGATCAAAGCCGGGATCTTGTAGACCATCACCGGTTGGTTCTGAAGGGGATACTCTTGCAGTGCGCCCGTAACTGGTCCACTCTGTAAGTAGTTCCCTGTTACCGCCCGGTCCAACCCAACCAAAGCCGCTTCCGCCTCTGGATCGATGGCTGCCATCAGCATCGATACCGGAACAGTGCAGAATACCGGCTGATTTCCCGGCCAGATACACCGGTTCATCTGGTCATCTCCCAAGGCATTTGGCATGCCTGGTCCCACGTAGTAGTAGGCTTCGTACCCCCATTGGAAAGACTTAGCGCCATTGTCTTCCACCACGCTGCAAGAGAGCAAGGATGCGCCAGACCCCGGCTGCCCCATATTTAGCATTAGGGTAAGCGAGGTGTAATCCAGCATCGCGATAGGAGCCGCTACTTCAATCCCGGGGATCTGACGGATGGACTCCCATTGATCGAAATTGATTCCACCGGCGATACCCGAGAGGAAGTCAGTCTGTACCAGTCCGTACTTTTCTTCGATGGGAGAACGGCTGCCCGCAGGCCGGACAAGGATATCGTAGGTCGTACGCCAGGATTGCGCCAGGTCCTGGTTGACCTCGACTGTGGTCGTTTCCGAGGCGGATAAGAATAACCCAAAGGCGGCGCTGACCATCAAAACGGCCAGAAGGAGTAACCCCTGACGGAAGGTTCTTCTGCGAAAGATGCACCAGACCATACCGATCATAGTTTGTTCTTCCTCAGAAGCAGCCGTCCTTCATTATGAGAAACCTCGATCTGGGAATAGCACGCAGAGCATCTCCTATCTATTCAGGTCATTCACAAAGGAGACAAGCTTCCCCGTAAATATACCATCCACTAACATATCCGGTGCAGGGATCAACGACCCGATATACATACTGCCTAAGGAAACGATTAGGTAGTCCACCACAGTTGCCACAACCCGAATCAAAATAACCATATTCTTTATAGCTACATAAGTCTGGTTGCATTAATGATGATCCTCCATCTCTATTGGCTGCATATACTGTCGAAGGGGGTATATAGAACGCGACTGCCAGGAGAAGTGAGATTGTTGTTGTTATGATCAATACACCCAAGACTATCTTTTGTTTCCCATAATCCGTCATCATCATACTCTCCTTCCTCAAGAAAAACCCAAGTTGATAATCATCAATACAATGACACAGCCTAGTAAGGTCAGGAATAGGACCTTCGGTACATTCTTCTCCATCCTTGTCCCTATCTGGGATTGAATCCAATAAAGTTGTGACCAGGTTCAAATTGTTGGCTTTGCTCATCTTAGCACGCAGGGTGTTAAATCTTCGTAAAGTTTTCATTTTTGTCAATAGCCGGGATATGTTTACCACCCATAGTCGGGTGATGTTTACCACGCATCGCCGGACGTATGTTTACCACTCTGCGGGCCATGGCGGGTGGGTAAAATCGGGTCATGCAGGAAGAGTTGGGACGGCCTCCTATTGATTGTTTCGTTGGCGGAAGCTATCCCCGCGGATGGTCAGGGTATGGGTATGATGGGTCAAACGATCCAGGGCAGCACTGGCCAGTAGATCGTTATTGAAGACTTCCGCCCATTCTTCAAAAGCCCGGTTACTGGTAATAATGAGAGAGCCCCGTTCATAGCGCTCCGTGATGATCTCGTATAAGTCTTGAACTGACTGGGCAAACAGGGACTGCAAACCGAAATCATCCAGAACAAGCAGATCACAACCCAGGATGCGCGTCATCAGGCGAGCAAGCGCTCCGCTGGCTCGGGCCGCCTGCAAGTCGTTGAGCAGGCGGTGGGTGGGTTTGGAGACGACCCGTAGATCACGTTTGAGTGCCTCAATCGCAAGGGCGTTTGCGAGGTGACTTTTTCCAACCCCCGTCGGACCGCAGATCAAAATATTCTCGTGACGGGAGATGAAAGCGCAGGTGGCCAGGTCCTGGATCAGGATCCGGTTGACCCCCGGAGCGGCCAGGAAATCAAATGTCGTCAGCGTTTTGAGGCTATCACAGCCGGAGAGGGCCAGATTGTGAACCAGGTGTTGTTGGCTGCGCCGTTCCAGCTCGTTATCGAGCAGCAGCGCCAGGAATTCAACCGGAGCATTTTTAGACCAACCCGCCATCCTGCAAATGGATCACCCGGTCGGATTGACCAGCAAATTCCGCGCGGTATTGCTCGGACTGCCCTTCCGCAGCATGCCCTCCTCACATCATCGCGGGCGGGCTGTAGGATCCTGACGGGACAGCCTCCAGCACCGGACCTCATACCTGCGGGTTGGGCGGGGACGCCTCGCGATTGTGGGGTCCTTGGAAACCTTGTTGGTCCGCCAGTACCCAGCCTCGCGGATCATTTTGGTGCTGGACAATGCGGCCTACCACAAAAGTGCAGCGGCCTTAGCCATACTCAGCCTATTTG
>JAQTMA010000318.1 GCA_028714615.1 Anaerolineaceae bacterium
CCGGAAAAGGAAAAGTAGCCGTCCTTAAAACCAGCCCAGATACCGTCCTGGATGACATCGACCGCCTCATGAAGCTGGCCTGTGTTAGCGAAGCTTTGCCAAAAGGGGTTACTACCGGGTTAAAAATCAATATCTCGTGGCAAACCTGGTACCCCGCCTGCTCGACTACCCCCTGGCAACTTGAAGGTGTCATCGCCTCTCTGATAAATCAGGGCTATAACGATCTAGTGGGTATCCACAATGATACGGTTGTCGTGGATACCCGGGTTGGCGAGTTTAACAATAAACATCGTTACGTCACCGATAAGATGCACGTCCCTTGCGTATACCTATACGAAGAACAGTTTGAATGGGAACGGTATGAGCCAAAAAGGCCATTCCTGGTACTGGATAAAGTGTACCCAGATGGAGTCTATATACCCAAAGTATTAATAGGGAAAAATATCGTTCAACTGCCCACAGTAAAGACCCATGTGTTTACAACCATCACCGGGGCGATGAAAAACGCTTTCGGCGGGTTGCTACACCGTAACCGCCATTGGACCCATTCCGTCATCCATGACACCCTGGTCGACCTGCTCATGATTCAGCAAGATATCCATCCCGGAATCTTTGCCATGATGGACGGGACTTTCGCCGGTGATGGACCCGGTCCGCGAGCCATGCGGGTTCATGAGAAAAACATCATCCTGGCCTCAGCGGACCAGGTCGCTATCGATGCAGTATCTGCCAAACTGCAGGGTTTCGACCCGATGCAGATCCGGTTTATCCGTCGCTCCCACGAGATGGGCCTGGGGATTGGCAATCCCCACGAGATTGGAATTGTAGGGTATGACATCAACCAGGAGGAACCGTGGAACTTCAAGCAAGAAGATACACTCGCTTCGCGCGGTCAGAAATTGATTTACCACGGCCCTCTGAAACCTCTCGAAAAAGTCCTCCTGCAAAGTCCTTTGGTTCCCTGGAGTTATTTTGCGAGCAATTTCTATCACAATGTATATTGGTATCCTTTCATAGGCCGGAAACGAGTTAATGCGGCCTTACAAACTACCTGGGGGCGTTATTTCGCCCAGTACGGTAACGGGGAAGTCGTTATGCCCGGCGTTGAGCCAAAAACGGTTGTGCAGGCTGCGGTTGGGATTGGCTTGCTGGCCGCCCTGGTCGGCGCTGGGAGTTTTCTATTACGCAAGAAAAACAAGAACACTTAGGAGCATTCATGTTCAACGACTTTTCTGCTGCAGACCGTTACGTGCAAGAGAATAATATCCGCATGATTGACCTAAAATTCAGCGATTTGTGGGGTCGCTGGCGCCACGTGACCCTCTCCGCTCGCGAGTTTACCCCCATGCTCATGCAAACCGGCGTCGGCTTTGATGGCTCCAGCGTGGGTTTAAAAAGCGTAAAATCAGGAGATATGGCCCTTGCGCCGGATCTCAGCACCGGGATGCTCGATCCTTTCTGCGAGGTCCCAACACTAAGCTTTATCTGCAACACGATCGAGGCTGATTCAAAGCTTTTCTTTACCCGCGACCCACGAGTTATTGCCAGGCGCTGTGAAGATTATCTACGCTCGACTGGGATCGCAGATGAGAGCCGTTGGGGACCAGAATTCGAATTCTATATCTTTAGCAAGGCATATTTCGAGAACGGTGTGAACACCGCCAGTTATCGGTTCGAAGCACTGGAGGCATCTTGGAATAGTGCAACCGGAGGTCGAGGAGATTACATCTTTCCGCATGGCGGCTATCACGCTCTCCCACCCAAAGATCAGCTCTTTGCCTTGCGGAGCCGAATCGTCACCTTGCTCGAAGATATGGGCGTACCTGTCAAATACCACCATCATGAAGTCGGTGGCCCGGGTCAAGTAGAAATCGAAACGCCTATGTTGGGCTTGCTTCAAGCAGCAGATGCCTCCATGGTGGTCAAATATGTTGCTCACCTGGTCGCCAGGCAAGACGGTCAAACCGCTACTTTCTTACCTAAGCCATTGTATGGTGAGGCTGGCAACGGTATGCATTTCCACCAACAGCTTTTCAAAAACGGGTTGAATGTGTTTTACGATCCTGATGGTCCCAGCCTGCTCAGCCAGACTGCGCTTTATTATATTGGCGGTTTGCTGATCCACGCCCCGGCCGTGTTGGCTTTCACCAATCCTTCTACCAACTCCTACCGAAGATTGGTTCCGGGGTTTGAGGCGCCGGTAAACTGTTACTTCTCAACTGGAAATCGCAGCGCGGCTATCCGTGTGCCCAAATATGCCACCCAACCCGAGGCTGTTCGGTTTGAGTTCCGTCCACCAGATGCCTCCTGCAATCCTTACCTGGCTATGCCGGCTATGTTAATGGCTGGTCTAGATGGTATCTGCCGTAAGATAGATCCAACTGCCGCTGGCTTTGGTCCGATCAATGAAGACGTTTTGGCTATGTCCCCAGAACGACAGGCAACGATCAAACCCCTGCCTACATCGTTAGATGGTGCTCTCTGCGCGTTGAAGGCTGATCATACTTTCCTGTTGGAAGGAGGCGTGTTTGAGGAAGACCTCATACGGGATTGGATCAACGCCAAGCAAGCTGAGTTTGATCAGTTGTGCTCTCGCCCACATCCATTCGAGCTTCAACTCTATTACGATCTGTAAATATTCTTCTACGCATCAAAGACAAATACGGCTTCTCCTCCAGCTTTTCAATGGGTATTAATTCGTACATTTCTTTATCTTCAGCGAAGCGAGGATCGGCCGTCACCTATTCGTCCCTCGATCAACTTTTCTGATAACCCAAGTAAGAAAATTCCCTACCGGTTGAGTGTCATGGAACATAGGTTCCATTGCCATCACATCATAAATTCAAGGAAGGGTGACACGCTCGCGTTGGTTCCCTGGCGAACAGATTGATAGAAAACACCCCATATCCAATCTTCCAGATAGTTTTCAATATCGGCTAACAAAGCATAATGCTGTTGCAAACTGGAGACTAAGTCGCGCGCATCCTGAAGTAATCGCAGACAAATTGTTTGAGTCTCTTCATCACTTACCCCTTGAGACCTCAATAGACCTAAGAAGCGAACCGGTTTTAACCGGGAAAGAGAGGTCGCCTTGCGAATACTACGTAGGCGAACCCCAAATCCCTCCAAATTGGTTTTCAAGCCAGTTAACACTTGTTGAAGGTCATCATCGACCTGAACTTTTCGGGTGTTTGTCTCCGCCAGTATCTCGCGCAGGACTTGTAGGCTCTCAGGGCCCGCCAGTACCAACGATTCAACCATTTGATACATCGGGGCTACACTCGCATCTTCCATGCAGCGCATTAATACGTCCCCTGCTTGTAGACGGATGTAAGCACGTTCAGCATATGCGTAAATATTCTCGAGTGAATTATCCGACATGCAGTCGTTCCCTTCGGCAATCCGGACAAGGGCACAAAGTTCTTAGGTAATTCCAGCCATAAATGCCATAATGGTGTCCATCTTCCCAATGAATCGTAATTGCATAAGAACCCACCCCTTCAATCGAGCTCATGCGCGTCTCCACCGAATCTGAGTAATCCATATTGAATACCACTGGGTTCGGCTCAAGTCCCATATGCTCGTGCCCACCCCGACACCTCACACATGGGCAGGCCGCACGTAACAAGCCAAACGGATAGATGCTGGTGTGTCCATCATCCCAGATCACGGTTAGTTCTGAAAGTTTGCGATTCGCAGATATCGAAACTGGATTCGGTTCCCTTTGCGTTTCCATGGTCCTTTTTCTATTACCGGTCATCCCGCAGCTAAGTGAATATTAAACTGAAACTCGAAATAATGCAAACAAACGCAGGGATTTAGCAGTGAAAATCAAGGGCGCTGTATGACAACCAGGTAATTTGCGGCAGCCCAACCCGATCGGTTTTTATCGTAAGGCGCCACCAAATACCACCAGGTATACCCGTCCTTTTGTTGAGGTCCTTTGGTAACCTGATAAACCTCAGATTCTAAACCCAGAAAAAGCGCAGAACTGCTCACACCTGGATCGCTACGGATGCGTAACCCTGCTCCTCCGGTATCCCCGATCTGTACGTACGTTCCGATCTGAATCGAGCCACTTGCGGGTGATTGCTGGGATGGACTCAATGTGGGTGTGGCAGTGCTTATCCCATTCGTGGGGATAGCGATAGCTGGGGTTAACGTCGGCGCTGGGATCAGGGTGACCACCGGAGTCGCCGCCATTATCCGCAGCCCAGCCGGGTGGAGCAGGATCAGAGCGGTGATCAGCAAAACCACCAGCACTCCCCCTACGCCTAAACCACCAAGCACAACCCCCCAAGAAAAGAATGACTTCCACCAGGGTTTGCTTTTCATCATCAAGGTAT
>JAQTMA010000319.1 GCA_028714615.1 Anaerolineaceae bacterium
CGGCGCGGTCGGTGATTGCTAAGGCGTGATCGATCGCCCGGAAGCCTTCCGCCAGTTGTTCTTCATTAATAATCAGAGGAGGCAGCAATAATACAGTGTGCCAGTGAGTCTGTAAATAGACACCTTGGTCAAGCAATTCCTGCCGCAGAGCGTCGATTTCTAGGCTAGATCGATTAAACGGCGCCAGCGGCTCTCTGGTATTGCGATCCTTGACCAGCTCGATCGCCCCAAACAAGCCGATCGAGCGTACCTGCCCCACGGAGGGGTGCCGCACTACCAACTCAGCCAGCATATCCGCCATGACCCGCCCAATTTCAGCGGAGTGCTCGACCAGGTGATCCTCCTGCATCACCTGGATGTTGGCAATCGCGGCTGCCAGCGAAATCGGATGCCCGTTATAGGTCAAGCCACCCTGGTAAGCTCGTTCGTTATACGCTGCTGCGATTTCCGGTCGCATCGCCACTGCTCCCAAAGGGGCATATCCAGAGGTCAATCCTTTCGCCATGGTCATCAGATCGGGCTTCACATCCCAGTGGTCCACCGCAAACCAACGCCCGGTTCGCCCGAACCCGCTCATCACTTCATCTGCAATCAATAAGATTCCGTAGCGGTCGCAGAGTTTCCGCACCCCTTGCAGGTAACCGTTCGGCGGTACGATCACACCATTCGTTCCCGTCACGGGTTCGACCAGCACCGCCGCGATGGTCTCCGCACCTTCATACTGGATGATCTCTTCAAGGTGGTTCAAGTAATCCTGGGTGAACTCCGTCTCTGAAACGTCCGGGTTGCTACGGTGGAAGGTGGAACGGTAGCGGTAGGGGTCAAGGAAATGCACCACCCCCGGCATGGTCAGGGGTTCCCATGCCACCCTGCGAGGATCACCCGTTGCAGAAATTGCCCCATAAGTCGCACCGTGGTAAGAACGATAGCGCGCCAGGATTTTTGGCCGACCGGTGTATCCCCGGGCGAGCTTGATTGCATTTTCGTTGGCGTCCGCACCGCCCATCGTATACAGGAATTTTGTCAACCCTTTGGGGGTGATATCGGCCAGCAATTTCCCCATAAGAGCCCTGGGTTTCGTCGCCATGCCAGGTCCTGCGAAAGTCAATTCGCTCGCCTGGTCGATAATCGCCTGGATCACTCGCTGATCCCCATGACCAATGTTGACGCACATCGTCATGGAATTAAGATCCAGGTAGCGTTTTCCGGTTGTGTCCCAGAAATAGACGCCTTTCGCTCTTTGCACAGGGATCGGTTTGACATTGGCCTGCGCCGACCAGGTCCAGAAGTTGTGCTTCAAAGAAAGGGGCAATATCTCAGAATCGGGTAAGTCCAACATGCATGCCTCCCAAATAAAAACACATCCTGGCGACTCATTCCAGTTCGTCCGTTTGAATCCTATCACACAATTTTCGCCCCGATCCAATTATTCTTGAGTAAAATGGATGCATGGCTTTTCCCGAGGATGTCTGTTCCCGACCCCTTCCCCCTGAAGTGCTGCGTGGGATCCAGCTCTTCAACGCCGGCTTATATTTCGAAGCGCATGAAGCCCTCGAAACTGCCTGGCGCTCTGAGCTCGGTCCACTCCGCGACCTATACCGGGGGATTTTGCAGGTCGGCGTAGCTTATTTTCATCTCATGCATGGCAACTACACCGGCGCATGTAAGATGTTCCGCCGCGCTCGCATCTGGTTATATCCATTCCCGGCTCAATGTTGTGGGATCGACCTGATGCAACTCCGGCAGGATGCGGGAGCAGTTGAACAGGCTGTCCTCCGCCTGGGACCGAGCCACGTTCAGGAATTCGAGAAAAGTATGTTGAAACCGCTCAACTACCATCCTATCGAGGTAGATCCGTAGGGATTCCCCTACCTCGCTTGACGGGAATTCCCCCATTGGATTGAATCTGGAATCCGGATATATTAAAGACGATATACGGTTGGGAAAGGTGCTCGGCCAGGAATAATACTAGGGTTCCACACGAGAAGATGTGGATTATTGGTTACCAAATTATATCCTCTTCTCAAAGTGGAATGGCGGAGCACCTTAACGTTTTAATTGGATTATTCCTCGACCAGGATCACGCGCGCAGGCGCCCCATCTGAACCACCCAGTTTCACCGGAAGGCAGTAGAGCATGTACCGCCCGGGCGGTACTCCACGCAGATCTACCCCTTCGATGATCACCATGCCTGCTCCCAGGAGCTTTTCGTGGGTGGGACGGCTGTGCTTATAGGGCGCGATCGAAAGGTAATCGATCCCGATCAGTGCTACACCCCGCGCTACCAAAAAGTCTGCCCCGCTGGCGTCGATCCCCACAAAGTCGGGCTCGAATTTCAACGGCTTACGAGACCAGTATTCCGAAGACCGCGTTTTTAACAGCAGGCGTTGTGCACCTTTTGGGATATTCGCCTGGGCCAAGGCTTGCGCGTTTATCACATCTACCTCATCTGGGAACTGCACCACATCGACAGGGCCAACCAGCACATCGACCGGCATGGCTTCGACCGTGCTCCCACCTGGCAAGAAATGATAGGGTGCGTCCACATGCGTTCCGGTATGGACGCCCATCGTTATTTGGGACACATTGGCGTTTGCTCCTTCTTCTATTTTGCTCAATCGCTCGCGGTGGAATGGCGGATCCCCTGGCCATACCGGCAAGTCTTGATCGATCGTAAGAGAAACATCATAAATTCGCATATACCCTCCTGGTTGCCTGATTTATCTATTTGCGTTATCTGACTTATTATACCCATCCGATTTTTACTCATGACCTGGGTCTCGAAGATTATTCTTTTCATCCTTTTCCATCACCACCCGCTCGCTGTAAAAATGTCTCCTAACAGCGATAGGCGCTCGTCTCCCGTCATCAAGCGGGGCCGGGCGTACTCTTCGAGCATCGCCGTCACGAGGTCTGTACCCAGATACCGCCCGGCATAAAAGACATGGCGGTCGATGAACTCCCTCCGTGTCCCGGGGTAATAGACTCCATCGATGAATGGGTTCATTTGGTCGAAAAACAGGTTCCCCAATCCATAATGGATCAAACCGTCTTTCGTGAATTCGAATGACTGCGGAAAATGCGCCTGCGACCCGCTGACAATCGTCGCACCTGCATCCGCGACCTTGCGGAAATCGCGCTGCTGCCACGGACCAGGTGTATGAACGTAGGATTCATAGGATTGGAAGGTCACGATGACCAGGTATCCATCCTGCCTCAAGCGAGCGATCTCGCCCACTTCCCAATCCAGGTCGCACGGCGCCGAACCCGGGCGGTCTTCCGTCGCCCAATCCGTCACTGGGCCTACCGGGTTGCACCCGATGAAGGCAATTTTATTACCATGATCTTCTATCTTGAGCGCTTTCCGAGCGCTTTCAAGATTCTCACCCCCAGCAAAAACCTGCAAATGGTGTTGCTGGTAAATACCAAGTGTATACAGCAGGTTCTCCGGTCCCCAATCGTTCACGTGGTTACCGGAAAGCTCGACCACATCCGTTCCGACCGATTCCAGCAACTGGATATACTCCGGCTTGCTGCAAAAGCGCAGTGAGTCGGTGATCGGGTCACCCGGCGGGCAATTCGGCGCAAAGGATACTTCATTGCTGATGTGCGTGATATCAGCGTCACGGAGCACATCGCCGATAGTCTCAGCGGGGAATAAAAGTCCAAGGGTATCCATCCTCGCAGCCGTCGCGCGCACCAATGCAGTAACTCCGGTCATTACGACTACGGTCAGCCTGGCTGGGTCGCGGTTCGTAACGGGGAGTAAGGCTGCCTGGCCTTCAGGGAACTTCTGGTGGTACCAATCAGCCCCGCCCGTAGGGCTACTCACTGCGAATTTGAGGGTGAGGGGGTACGTTTCTGCATTGAAATTACGATCATATGGGGAAATCCCATCCAGGCGTAACACTTTCCAGCGCGGCTGCAGCTCTTCGAATGGGACGATGGCGCAAGTACTGCGGTCTTGCCAGGCTAGCTCGAGCAATTGCTCCCCTGGAATAACTCGGATCGCGCCTTTGACCGGGGTTCCAAAGCGCGTGCTCAATGCTTGCTCGGTGGCTGGATCCATTGCCAGGCTACAGGTTTGCAAATTGCCCTGTCGGGTTCCATGCCAGGCAGCCTTCAGATCATCCAGGCGAATCTCATCGAACAGGGTTGGAAAGGGAGCGACCAATGCATAGATCCACGTCACTTCTTCAACGGTTATCTCAGCCGGATTGGTAGATACCGGCCCGACCCGAAAGGTATCGTCACCCGGCTCGGCGGCCATTGGTATCGCCGATTGCGAATCAACGCGCTCACGCAGTGCTTGCGGAACCGCCGGGCTGACCCACATCCGG
>JAQTMA010000320.1 GCA_028714615.1 Anaerolineaceae bacterium
CGGATCAGGAGCCTGATAAAGCCAATAGGTGGTTGTGGCATTGCGACCGGTCGGATTGCTATAATAGCTGGGATCGGCCGGATCGTACCATTCGCCCGGCGCCCAGCCATCCCCATTCCAGAGCTGGCAGTTGAGGATACCCATATAAGGTGATTGGTAGTTCATCCTCAAAGGACGGTAGCTATCCCACTTATAATCGCGATTGAGGTATGGATCACTTTGCCCGGGGTTATTAAATTCTGCATCCGGTACCGGCCACACGATGTTCACCATGCCTCCGCCCATACTGCCATCCTGGAAGTCCCAGCCCGCATTGACCGTTTGGATGAGGTCGGCTTTTCGATCCTGGAAACTAGCAAATTGATTGCCAGGATGGGCAGGATCATACATGCCGACTTGATCCAGGGGTCGCATGGGGGTTGTTCCGCCATGCCAGATGGGGGTAGTTTGCCATTCATCTTCGCCGGTAATAGATATGCGGCCCGCATACCATCTGTTAGCCGAATCACCACTGCCTTTCACCCACATCATCACGGCATGATCGTATTCGTAAGCAGACGAATTCCACCATTCTCCATGCCCAGGGGTTTTGTTGTAATCCAGGTTGAAGGGACGGGCAGCGATCCCCACCGAGCGGAGCATGGATGTGAAGACACCCGCATTGGTTTCGCAAGCCCCCCCGGTCATCCTGTACTCATTTGGGTGTTCCGGAGCATTAGGCGGATTTTGATACCATTGAGTTGCACTCGAAAAGCTGTTTAGGATACTGCTGTAGTTGACCCGCACAGAATCGTCGGCTTTGTAGCTGATTTCTTGGGCGGCATCGTACAGTTTGGTTTCCCCTTGGATAGACGGCAGAGCAAAATCGAGTAAGACCTTTTTGGTGAATTGCTCTGTCCAAAAAGCCTGGGCATAACCATAATTCGTATGATACTGATCTCGGGAACAATCCCCTTGAGAATCAGCCCGGCAATCATCAGGGCCTGGTGGGTTTTCTGAATCTTGGTTATTGTAATGATAGTACTTGTAATCTTTCACCCGCCAAATGACTGCGACCTCATCTCGCTTGTTCGCCGGGTCGTCATCATATAAATAGGTATTGATCTCTGCCGGGGTTAGGCCGGTGGGCAGCTCAAAGATGACGTATATCGGCATACTTATGGGGGTAAGCAAGCCACCGCCGGTGATCGTTGCCGTATATGCGCCAACCGTTCCATCAAGAGGTAAGGTTACCTTCCATCCGCCGCGGGCTGGATCGGGTACTGGGTTAATCGCTGTCATCCCGTCACCACTGATGGTCAAAACTGCTCCCCCTGTATTCACCGCAGCGATCTTGAACGTTGTTCCACGGCGGACTACCAGGGCTTCCTTTAACAAATATTGATTTCCGCCTTGCACTATCGAAACATATTTCGGATCGCTGGTACTGTAATATTCGCGGGTTTTGAAGGCGCTATCATACTTAACTGCGATGCCCGGACTGGCGGCATCCTTCGGGTTGGTGTTGAAAAGCTTTTCTTCGGCGTCGGTCAAGCCATCCCCATCGCTGTCGGCCTTATTCGGGTCAGTAAGATATGGCCCACCAGCCAGGTTATACCAACCACTGGTTTCCAGGCTATTGGCGATACCATCCTGGTCGAGATCGAGCGAAGGAAAAACATTGACGGCCTGAACGCGAGAGATCGATCCGGATAATGAAAATAGCATGCTTAGTATGATGATGACAAGAAAAAGTGAGCGTTTCATGTTTTCATCTCCTTGGGCGAACCGGTGAATGATAGATCTGGATAACGGCATGCCAAACGACGCGAATTAGATCGCTTCGCCTGGGTTTGAGGCTTTCATCAATCAGAATCACTCGACCTCCATATGCTTGGTTCTATGCATAAGGCCGGGGATTTACCCGCACGATTAAGGTGCGCTCTTTAGGATATGTTGTGTGATAGAGGGGCTACAATGGGGACAGCAAAGATGTTGCGATGGGTTGCGATGCCGAGCAGGCTTCCCCCGGATACCGGGTTCCAATGAAGTTTGTTCAACAGCGTTCCACCGTTTAAATAATCTCTCGCCGTTTTCTTGCCGATGTCAGCTTTGGTACTTAAAAACAATAACCGACCCATACCTGTATTCTGAAGGTAAGGCCGGTTTCGCTATTGGCTCCCCGAAAGCGTTGCTCTTGATTACGAGCTCAGCGACCAATGGTGCTTTCGGATCAATGCCGCCTTATAACATAAAATCGATTGGGAGTATTGCAGATTACTATGGTAGCATCTATATATATATATTATAACGATAAATGGTTATTTTGTATTACCGAATTTGGTTTATTATCAGTATTAATCCAACAAATAATTACATGTGGGGGAAGTAATTCAGAGGAATTGTACTGGAGCTTTCAAAATTGTCGACCAGAACTATTGTATTTTCATCCTATTCCTGATAATATCCAAATAGTCTTATCGAGAGCTGAAGTCCCGAGTTCTCGTTCCCCTTTATTGTTATTGATTATTAGCCTTCCCTCAAAGGAGAGAAATCGTGAGATTTAGAATCCCACTGGTAGTATTTTTGTTCATGTGCCTGGTTCTTTCCCCTTCAAGCTATGTGTCAGCCTGGAATGCAACCACCAACACGGATCCTGATCGAAATGAACAAGGTTCCATTGATAACCCGGCGAGAATAAAGGTTGGCGAATCGCTTATCCAGGAACCGCAACCTACCCCTCCTCCTTCAGAAGTCACAACCGAGGCTGATGCGAAAGCGAATCCTCGGGTGTTTCTTCCGGCGATATTTGGCTCCAAGCAATCTCCAACCCTTCCTCCAACCGCCCAACCAAATTATTTTGTATCCACCACGGGCAGTGATTTAAATCCGGGAACATATAACAAGCCCTGGCGCACGATTCAGAAAGCAGCCAATTCCCTGACAGCAGGGGATACGGTCAAAATCCTGCCCGGCACTTACTATGCCAAATTCTCCCCGGTGAACTCCGGGAATGCGGATGCATATATCACCTATACCGCCGATCCGGGTTCGGTGATCCTGGATGGGTCAGGCGTATCCTTATCCGGTGATTTGAAGGGCGATGGATTGGTTCAGATTCAGGGGAAGAGCTATATCAAAGTACAAAACTTGACCGTCCGCAATGCTTCTGTTAATTGTGTGAACATATCCGATGATTCGTCCGGGAAAGGCTCAAATTATATCGAAATTTCCGCCCTGACCATCCAGAATTGCAACAAGGTCGGCATCCGCGCCCGGCGCACAGATCACCTGCTGCTCAAAGATAATCTGATCAACCATATCAACTATTCATCCGGCATTGGGGTGTGGTGGTCCACCAACGTAAGCGTTGATCACAACACGATCACCAATGCGCATTATTATCATGAGTGCCAGGGGGCTTATGATGAAGCGCTGACGATCTCCTGGGTCAATCACTTTGAGATAATGAACAACACGCTGGACAACACCGAAGCCAACCCATCCGGTTTCTGCGATTACTCCGAAAAGTTGGGTATCGACGTCAAAGAGAGTTCTCAAAACGGGTTGGTCCATCACAATACGGTCCGTCACATGACCGCGGCTGGCATCTACGTGGATGGGTGGCTTGCTGGCGCTAACGGTACGCCTACTCTTAACCACATCGATATCTACCAGAACCTGGTTGGGGATGGCGGGGGAATCACCGTGGGCTGCGAACAATCCAATGGAGTGGTTGAATATATCAACATTTACAACAATCTCCTGCTCAATACCTCCTTTGCCGGCATTCAAGTACGCGGCGCTCATGGAGATGGATTACGGAAAAATATCAATATCGACAACAATACGATCTACGGCGCATTACCCTCCGGCGGGAACGGTGGGGCTGGGATCTACGTCACCACCTCCCACCTGGGCAGCAATAATGGGGACGCCCCGGTCATCATCCGCAATAACGTTTCCATGTTTTACTTTTTGTCCTCGGGAGGCGGGACGGTTGGGCAGATCCTCGCCGGAAATAGTACCATCGCCTCGATGATCACCGCCGACCACAATCTTGTTTTCGGTCCGCAGAAATGCTCGAGTGATTATCCAGGGTGTGTTGAAGTGGGGAGCCGGAAATCTGCTGATCCCGCAAGCGTTTTCAGCAATCCAACCGCTTTCGATCTTCACCTGACCAATGGTTCTCCAGCCATCGACGCAGGCATAACCATCAATAGGGTTACTGATGACTTCGACGGTCTTCCGCGTCCGCAGCTCGCAGGCCATAACTACGATATCGGGGCATATGAGTTCAGATAACTCTCTACCCTGATAACGGATCGACCTGAACGGTACCAATCCCC
>JAQTMA010000321.1 GCA_028714615.1 Anaerolineaceae bacterium
GCCCTGATTCCCTCCTCACATTGGCGCTGCGCCCCGTCCCCGGTTGCCCCTGCCCGCAGTGCAACCCCGGCCTCGACCCGGACCTCACCTGCCAGAAGAATAACCCAGGCGTGAAACGGTAATTCCGGTCTTTCAATCTCTTATCTTACAGCAAGGAGAATTCATCCGATGCAAAATACCAGTGTAACCAAGCGCCTGTCCTTCCTGGACCGCTATCTCACCCTGTGGATCTTTCTGGCCATGGCGGTTGGCGTGGGATTGGGCTTCCTGCTCCCATCTGGCATGGAAAGCTTCAACCACGCTGTCTCGGTCGGCGCCACCAACATCCCCATCGCCATCGGTCTGATCCTGATGATGTACCCGCCGCTGGCCAAAGTACATTACGATGAGCTGGGCAAAGTCTTCCGCAACTGGAAGGTGCTGGGCCTATCGCTGCTGCAAAACTGGGTCATCGGACCCATCTTCATGTTCTTGCTGGCGGTTATCTTCCTGCGCGGCTACCCGGAGTACATGGCCGGGCTGATCATGATCGGCCTGGCGCGCTGCATCGCCATGGTGATCGTGTGGAACGAGCTGGCCAAGGGTGACACCGATTATGCGGCCGGGCTGGTTGCTTTCAACAGCATCTTCCAGGTGCTCTTTTACAGCGTGTATGCCTACGTGTTTATCACCGTGCTGCCCACCTGGTTTGGCCTGCACGGTTCGGTGGTGCAGATCACCATCGCTGAAATTGCCCGGTCGGTGTTTATTTACCTGGGCATCCCTTTCATCGCTGGTTTTCTCTCCAACCGGATCCTCACCCGGGTGATGGGCAAAGATTGGTACTACAAGACCTTCATCCCCAAGATCAGCCCCATCACGCTGGTCGCCCTGCTCTTTACCATCCTGGTCATGTTCTCGCTCAAGGGCAACCTGATCGTCTCGATCCCGCTGGACGTGGTGCGCATCGCCATCCCGCTGCTCATCTACTTCGTCGGCATGTTCCTGGTCAGCTTCGTCATGGGTAAGGCGGTCGGCGCGGATTACAAGCAGACCACCACGCTGTCCTTCACAGCCGCGTCGAACAATTTCGAGCTGGCCATTGCTGTGGCAGTAGCGGTGTTCGGCCTCAACTCGGGGCAGGCCTTTGCCGCCGTGATCGGCCCGCTGGTGGAGGTGCCGGTGATGATCGGTTTGGTCAATGTGGCCTTCTGGCTGCAGAAGCGGCTGTTTCAAGGCCAGTTGGCGGCAGGGAAGCCAAGCCCGGATATCTGCTGACGATGAGCGCGGAGGGCTGCCTGATCCACGGCAGTCCTTCTTTTCATGTATCCATGGCCAACGATCCATTTCTGACCGCTCAACTGGACGAGCAAGGTCATCTGATCTTGCCGGACGAAATCCTGCAGCGCTATGGCATCCAGGCCGGAACCACCCTTCACCTGGAGCAAACTGAGCGTGGTTTTCGCCTGTTGCGATCTCCCCTGAGTCTGGCCCGGATGTACGTCGAACCGACCAACGTCTGCAACCTGGATTGCCGCACCTGCATGCGTAACGTTTGGGATGAGGCGCTGGGGTCAATGACCGGGCAAACCTTCAAGCGCATTCTGCAAGACATCCAATCCTTCACTCCCCGTCCCACCCTTTTCTTCGGTGGGTTTGGCGAACCGCTGGCGCACCCCGACATTCTGGAGATGGTCACGGCCGCCAGACAACAGGGCGCCGGTGTGGAGATGATCACCAATGGGACGCTGCTGACAGAAACAGTTGCGCGCCGCATGGTCGAGCTGGGACTTAATCGCTTATGGGTGTCGCTTGATGGGGCCACTCCGCAGAGCTATACGGATGTCCGTCTGGGTGACGCCTTGCCATTGGTGATTGCCAACCTCACTCGACTGCATGAGCTGCGATCGCGTAGTGGGTTTAGCCTGCCAAAACTGGGCATCGCCTTTGTCGCCATGCGGCGTAATCTCGCTGATCTGCCCGCAGTGATCCGGCTGGGGAAGCGCCTGGGAGCCGACCAGTTCTCAATCAGCAACGTCTTGCCCCATACCGCAGAGCTGCGCGACGAAGTGTTGTATGCTCACGCTCTATCGGAGGGCGGTTCGACACCCTCCCCCTGGTCGCCGGAGGTGGCGCTGCCTCGCATGGATCTGGACGGGCCGCTCCTCGCTGTTCTGGAGGGGGTAATTCGAGGGCGCAACCTGATTCAGAACGCCCGTGGACCGCTGGGTCCAGGGACAAATACCTGCCCCTTTATCGTGAAGGGCAGCCTCTCGATCCGCTGGGATGGCGCGGTCAGCCCGTGTTTGCCGCTGCTGCACACTCATCAGAGCTATTTGGGAGATACCCTACGCACCTCGCTCGCTTATGTGGTCGGCAATGTCCTCGACCGCAGCCTGGCGGATATCTGGAGCGATGCAGCGTACGTCGGCTTGCGCGAGCGCTTGCAAGCCTTTGATTTCTCGCCCTGCACTTTCTGTAATAGCTGCGAGATGTCCGCTTCCAACCGGGAAGATTGTTTTGGGAATGTTCACCCCACCTGCGGCGGCTGCCTGTGGGCCCAGGGCTTTATTCGATGCCCCTAATGAGAGCGGTTCGCAGTAGAGCAGCCCGCAAGTAGGCTTCCTGGGAGGTCACTTCCCCTGGCGTTTAGTTCTCACTGCTAATAGACCAGCACGACTCCTGAGTTCCGTTCACACGGACTTGCGGCTCGCCGGTGCCTGCCCGATCAGTTGGGAACGCCTTCAGCTCGATCCCAATACTGCCGAGCAGGTTTTGCGCTCGGGCGCGTGAGATGTTATACGATTGCCAGTGGGTGATCACCGGCGCATCGCTTGCCATCTCCACCCGGCAAGCCAGCGCCGCACCCACCCGCTCGCGCACACCGGCCGGTAAGCCCGTGTTGTGAAACTGGCTCACCAACATGGGTACCGCGTCGTCGGATAAGCGGGCCAGGTAGCCCAGGTCCAGCTCCTGGCCTTGCGTGGCGCGGGTGATGTTCTGCTGAGCGACAAAAGCATCCACGTCGAGCAAGTTGAGCGAGGCGCTGAAACCGATCGTAACCAGCAGGACGGCCAGGGCGAAATTCCGAGGGCGGCGCACCAGCTCCAGCAGGGCCGTTACCCCGAGCAGCAAACCCAACCAGGGGATGAACGCGTGGGTATAGGTGCGCAGGCGGGTGAAACCGTAGGCGCCTTCATACAGGAGCAGTCGCTGGAAAGCGGAGACCAGGATCACCAGCACGAGTGCGACCAACCCGGCCACCAGTCCATTGAACAGGCGGCGCTGGCCGCGTGTCTCGCGCCGCGCTATCGTAGACAGTCCCAGGATGAGCAGCAGGCTGATCACCGCCACGGCCACCAGCTCGCCAAAACCTCGCCGGGCGTACTCGGCGTAAGTGAAGCCGGCCGCCTGGATGTTCGCCTGTCCGCCGAAGAAATAGCGCGCCTGCACGGCCACGAACACGGCGAACAGGAGGTTCACACTTCCCAGCAAGATGCCGCTCTCCGTTCCCCCCAGGAAGGGCTTCAGCCAGGGTTTTTCCAGGCCCACCAGGTGCTCGTCGCGGCTGAAGGCCAGGACGTGCAGAAATACGCCTGCCAGCAGGTAGCCGCCCGTCAGGATGTAGATGCCCCGGAAAATAGTCTCCCCCAGGTTTTCGATGTGAAAAACGTTCAACAGGTTGCTTAATCCCTGGTTGAAGATCGGGTCGGCGGAGGCTAGCAAGGCGGCCAGCACGGCCACCACCGGTAAGGTGATCGCGATTCCCCGGAAGATGGCCGCGGTTGGGCGGCTGGGTGCGGTGGCGGGAGCCGGCTGGCTGGCATGTGCTTCTCGCCGCCGGGTGCGCAATAGCTCGATAGCCCCCAGCGGCTTTACCAGCATACTGCCTGCCAGGCGCAGCAGCCCAAGTCCATAGTCGGACAGGCTGTAGCCCGCCCACCGCCCGCCCAGGAAGGTATTGACGAGGAGCGCCATCAACGCCAGGGTGGTCAGAATGCTGATGGCCATACTGAAGGGTTCAAGACGCAAGAAACTCATTACCGAGAAGAATCCGGCGGGCAGTAACAGCGCCAGAGCTGTCCGGGCTGGACGCAGCCCTTCGCTCCAGGCCAAACCCAATCCGGCGGCCAGGCAAACGAACACGAAAATACAGAACGAAATGCCTGGCGCTTTCTGCCAGAACAGAAAATCAAAGAGCCAGGCAATCAATAAGCTGGCCCAGCCAATGCGGGCCACGTGTTTCATTGTAGTCATGGGCATACAGCCCTTTCGCAGATGAACTAGCGGGCGACCAGCGATATCAGCATCGATAAGATCATGATCAGCGCCAATG
>JAQTMA010000322.1:0-1873 GCA_028714615.1 Anaerolineaceae bacterium
GGCACCCATTCGAATTTGTTGGCGCCACCCACCGGGAACACCGATGGAAGCAGGCCGACGTAATACATCCAGCGGTGGCATGGGAAGTTCGGCTCGTTGCCTCCTACGCAGCCTCCACTGGAAACCATGCCCGAGTAGGCCTGGTTGCTCTGGTTCAACGCCGTGTAGGCTGGTTGCCCCTGCGTGGCCCAGTTGATCACGCGGTCCAGCGGCTCGTGCACAACGGTGAACGGGGCCATATCATCCTGCATGCGCTCTCGCATGGGACCGCCGGCGGGCGGATCCAGGCTCAACAGCAGGTTTTGCCAATCCCAGGCGCTCACGCCGTCATATTTCTTCAGGGGATCCGCCCAACCCGCCGGCGCATCGAGCCGTACCGGCAGGGCGAGATCGGGACGCCCCCATTTCAGGGCAGCATCCGCCACCCAATCCAATTTGTCGATATTGGCCGTCTGAAAATTGGTGACCGGCTGGCTGGCGTACGCGGCGGCAAACACGTTGGGATAGCGTTCTGCCAGGGCCAGCGAACCTGTGCCTCCCATCGATTGGCCGGAAACGAATACCCGGTTCGCATCCACGGCCGGGCCGGGTGGGTTGCGCATCAGGTCATACACCATGCGCAGCAGGCGCTGCTCGGTATAGTTGACCACCGCGTCCCCTGCGGCAGGCTCGCCCCCTGTGCGATAATCCTTGTTCTGAGCGAAGCCAAACCACCAGGTGTCTTTGACATCGATCGGATAGATGCCATAGGCGCAGTATTTATCCGGATAACCATCTTCTTTGTTCGAGGTGTTATCTTTCCAGCCGTGCAAGTGCAGCAGGATGGGCAGTTGGCTGGGTAGCCGGCCGCCGCACAAGTCCGGAGTGGGAGTGAAGACAGCATAGTCGTAAGCGTATTGCCATGCCTTGGAGAAATTCGGATCGCTGGGATTCAACCCATAATAATTATTGGATGGATTGGGCGCGTGAAAGGTTGGGTTCCAATCGCGCAAGTTCATGTACTGGATGTAGACGTTGCCACCCGCTCCGATATGGATCGTGGAAGAGTCAATCTTGACGGGGGAAGGATCGGCGATAGCTTCCGCGACAGCCCCGGTGGTCAGGCCGCTTTCAAACGTTTCCTTACCGCCTGGCGGGGTAACCGTCACCGCGTAATACCCTGATCCGCTGCTCAACCCGCCAAAATCATCCGGGGATAGCGTCCAGACAGCGAGACCCATCCCGTCGGGCACGGGACCCAGGCTGGGATCGATGATCAGCCGGTCTGAATAGCGCGCTTTCCAGGTTTTGGTAGATAAATCCAGGAAGCGGTTGGTGTAAAAGGCGGCGGAGTTTTTCCCCACAGTCACGATGCGGGTTGCCTGAGGAAAATTATCGGCGGTGATCTCCTGGCTTGACCGGTAGAGCGCATACACCTCCCCCTGCAAGCTCGTCCGTTCGGTCCAGGTGATGAAGGTTTGCCCGCTGCGATTGAAGGCGGTCACGCCTCCGTCCCTGATCAACGGTAGGTAAATTGGAAAGTCACCGGCGCTGGTCAACGGCCCTTGCACAGAGGCTGTGACTTGTGAAAATGCTGTAGGCGCGGCGGTAGGAAGCGCCGGGCGGAGAAAAGGGGTGGGGGTGGGCGCCAGCGGGTCGACCGGGGTTGGGGTGATCTCTAGCCGGCTGTCCGGAGGATCGTCCTGTGGGCGAGCATCGCTGGCTTGTACGCCCGGGACCAGCCCAGTGGAGATGATCCCCAGTGCGAGAGCAATCAAGAGGATGATGAAGGGGAGATACTTCAAGCGCATAAGTGACCTGGGTCCGGTGGAGATGAGATTGATGAGGAGTCGCCCCCAATTATATGCGTTTTTCAGCATTCCCGAAACCCAAC
>JAQTMA010000322.1:1973-4312 GCA_028714615.1 Anaerolineaceae bacterium
AGAGCAATCAAGAGGATGATGAAGGGGAGATACTTCAAGCGCATAAGTGACCTGGGTCCGGTGGAGATGAGATTGATGAGGAGTCGCCCCCAATTATATGCGTTTTTCAGCATTCCCGAAACCCAACGGTAGGTTGGGTTGAGGGTTGAACCACGAACCTCTAGAGGAATCTCCATGCCTAACCCGAAACCCAACTGTAGGTTGGGTTGAGGGTTGTACCACGAACCTCTAGGGGAATCTCCATGCCTAACCCGAAACCCAACGGTAGGTTGGGTTGAGGGTTGAACCACGAACCTCTAGGGGAATCTCTACGCCTAAACCGAAACCCAACGGTAGGTTGGGTTGAGAGTTGAACCACGAACCTCTAGGGGAATCTCCACGCCTAACCCGAAACCCAACGGTAGGTTGGGTTGAGGGTTGAACCACGAACCTCTAGGGGAATCTCCACGCCTAACCCGAAACCCAACTGTAGTATTCTGGACTTTTTAGTCCAAATCATGTATACTTTGGGTCGAAGGGGTATTCACTTGGCCAGACCGCAGGAATTTGATACAACCGAGGCTCTCCGCAGCGCCATGCACGTGTTCTGGAGCAAGGGCTACGAGGCCGCCTTGCTGGAGGATATCCTGGCCGCCACAGGGCTGAGCAAAAGCAGCCTGTACGCCACCTTTGGCGACAAACGCGATCTGTTTCTGGCCGCCTTCGACACCTATCGCCAGGAACGGATGCTGTACCTGCATCAAATCCTCAATAATCCCCAACCGGCTCGCCAGTGCATCGAAACCTTCTTCCGCCAGGGGGTTGCGCACTCCCAAGACAAGATGCGCGCCTGTGGATGCATGGTCGCCAATGAGGCGGTGGAGCTCGCTCCGCACGATGCCGATATTCAGCGCCTGGTGGCCGAAGATTTCCAGGCGGTCGAGGATCTCTTCACTCAGGCCATCCAGCGCGGGCTGGCGGATGGATCGATTACCAGCCGCCACGAGCCGCGCAGAGTGGCATGCTTCCTGGTGGTCGGACTGCAAGGCTTGCAGGTCATGGCGCGCGCCAAATCCGATCGCGCCCGTCTCGACGATGCCGTGACCGTCATGTTGGCTGCATTGGATTAATGGATCCCCTATGCTGATCGAGAGGATGGAGGAAATCTATCTTGGTCAACTGCACCTTGGACAGCATTCCTCGCTCTTCATATCGCTGCGAGGCGTTCTTTTCCTCTCCGCCCATGTCGTTGCGAGGATATGACCTGGAAAGGGCAACGACATGACCTTGAGGGAGCAACGACAAATGGATGAGGGAACGACAGATGTACAAGTTGGGCTTGACCAACACAAGGATGGACGAAACCGTACAAATACGAGTAAGGAGGGACAAATGAGCAATCAAAATGATTGGAACCAGGCAACCATTAATGAGTTTCGGGCGAACGCCGGCAAGGTGGGCGGGCCGTTCGCCGGAAAAACGCTGCTGCTCCTGCATATAGTTGGGGCGAAGAGCGGGCAAGAACGCACTAATCCGGTCGCGTATGTCACTGATGGCGACCGCTTCGTGATTATTGCATCGAAAGGCGGCGCCCCGACCAATCCCCATTGGTACTACAACATTCTCGCTCACCCCTTGGTGACGGTGGAAGTCGGTACAGAACAATTTCAAGCGCAGGCAACCGTTGCGACCGAGCCAGAACGAACCCGTTTATATAACAAAATGGTTGCAATGATGCCTGTCTTTGCCGAATATCAGCGCAAAACCACGCGGGTGATCCCGGTGATTATATTAACGCGGGTGAAATGACGGCTGCCTGGGAAGGATTTCCGCTAACCAGGCGCCAGACAACCGGGAGAACTCTATGAAAATATTTCTGAAATTGGGGATGGCCATCCATATTTTTCTGTACCGCCTGACGGGCGGAAAGATCGGTGGGAAGATGGGCGGCGCTATTCTCCTGCTCGATACCGTTGGTGCACGCAGCGGCAAGCAGCGCACCAACCCGCTCCTGTTTTTCCGCGCGGGCGATGTGTATGTGATTACCGCTTCCGCCGGAGGCTCGCCGTCCAACCCGGGCTGGTACTATAACCTGCGCGCTCACCCGAAAACCACCATCCAGGTCATGGACCAGCGCCTCGCTGTGACCGCCAGCGAAGCGGAGCCGGCCGAGCGCCAGCGCTTGTGGGAGCAACTGGTTACCCACAACCCACAGTTTCAAAGCTACGAGACCAGGACCACCCGCAAGATTCCGATGCTGCTGTTAAAACCGCAGTGAGGTGAGATGCTGCGGCATGTAAAAAGCAGAGCGGGTCCCAAAAAGGGGGCCCGCTCTGCTTACGGCTATAACTTTGTCAGGC
>JAQTMA010000323.1 GCA_028714615.1 Anaerolineaceae bacterium
CGTACATTGCAAAGGCCAGGTGAGCGCGCGGTTCGCTCTCATCATCCATAGCGTGGATCAGGTCGCGAATGTCGCTCGAAAAACCAGAAACCCCCAGCAAACCACTTTTCGTATTGAACAGGCTGGTAAGCGCTTGCGGGCTATACCCAAAACTGCTCATCAAAGTGGCCGGTAGCAAGGCATCCATGTCGCCGGTGCGGGTCGACATCATCAAGCCCGCCAGCGGAGAATACCCCATGGTCGTATCCAGCGGGCGACCGCGATCGACGGCAACGGCGGACGAACCGCCCGTCCCTAGGTGGCAGGCTACCAGACGCAGATCAGCCAGGGGACGGTCCAGGAACTGGGCAGCCTGAGCGGTTACATATTGGTACGACAAGCCGTGAAAGCCATATTTGCGCAGGTGATACGTCTGGGCGATGTCTTGAGGTAATGCGTAGGTGTACGCTTCCGGAGGAAGACCGGCGTGGAAAGCCGTGTCAAAAGTCAAGTATTCGGGCAGGTCCGGCAGCTCGGCCTGGCAGACGCGGATCACAGCAAGTGAGTTCGGGTTGTGGATGGGAGCGAGCGGCAGGGTGCGCTGTAGCCTGGCCATGCTTTCGTCCGTCAACAGAGTAGAGCGCTGGAAGTCGCTTCCGCCGTGCACAAAGCGGTGCCCGACCGCCTGTACCTGCTGTTCCATTTCACGCAGGTGACGCAACACCAGACGGGCAGCCGTGGCGTGATCTGGAATGGGCGTAGTCAAACGGCTTAAATGCCCAGCGGGGTCATAATGCTCGATGAAGGCGGGCTCACTGCCATGCACCCCAACCCGGTGAGCTTTGCCGCGCCGGAGGACGCACAGCACCTCACTTCCTGTTGAAGCAAATACCTTGTAATTGAGCGATGAGCTGCCACAATTGAAGACCAGGATAATCATGGGGATTGCAGTTTACGATCCTGTTGTGAAAGTCTGGTGTACGGATTCGGGGCTGTATCCGGAGGAACTGCGTGCGATGACATACCATTCGTACGTGGCATTGGCTGCCAACTTCCGGGTGAGGGTCACCTGATCGGTGCTGATGATATACCAACCATGGGCCGCATCCGCCCGGTAGTATAGCAGGTATTCGCGCGCCCCGGAGACCGCTTCCCAGGAGAGCATCACCGGGCGTTCAGCAATGGCATGCGCTTCCGGGGTAGAGAGCCGGGGGGCCTCCGGTAGGCTGGGGGATTCGGCGGTGGAAAATGAGCGGGCGGGGGTGAAGGGACCTGAGATGGCCCCACACACGCGCTGAGCCCGCCAATAATAGGTGGCGGCCGGCGCCAGATTACCCATCGGATGAGAGCTGAAGGCGCCGCGCGCCGTATTTGCCGTCACAGTATGGACGATGCTCGCAAAGCCTGGATCTGTAGCAACCTGAATCAAGATATAGCGGGTCGAGGACTCCTGACCGGAATCTCCCGAAAATTCGGGAACGAGACCATCCAGGCGGGCGCCCTCGGCCGGCCAGGAGAGCTGCAGGCCGGCGGTGCAAACCTTGTAGTTTTGCACGACCACCGGCAGAAAAATGCCCGGTCCTGCCGCGAAGACCAGAATCACTCCCATCCCGGCCAACAGGACGGTGGCAATCACCAGGGCTACGCCGTATTTCCCCCAGCGGGGAGAGCGGGTTATTTTCTGCTCCACAATAGCCTCCGCACGTCGAACGAAGAGACTTTCCGGTGATTATCGAAGCCGGTCGATCTGCTGCTGCGACAGATCGATGGTCTGTTCCAGGACCTCAATCGCATGGGACGATTCATCGGTAATTTGTTCAAACTCCTGCTTGTAACGCAGGCGGATCGCACGGATATGGTCTTCGCGCTTCGATGAGAAAAAGGTGAAAACCATCCAAGCCATGATGGCGATAAAGACCACCACCGTAAAGATCGATAAACCCGTGATCTGCCCACCACTTCCCAGTAGATTTGCAGCAAAGACACCCAGAAGAACCATAGCGCTGATAATGGCGATGTTGCCATTGCGCCGGGACGGGTTGGGCAGCAGGGAGACCTCGCGCTCCTCCTGGCCTTTCATCTCCTGAGTAACCTTGGTCAGTTTTTTTCGTTTCTCATCCAGGGCTTTTTGCCACTCAGACAAGCGGTTCTGTAAGTTGTTGATGATCGCCTGGCGCTGCTCGACGGAGACTGGCTCCGGTTCAACCTGGAGGAGCAGGTTTTCCTCTTCATCCTCAGCCACGCGCAAAAAGGAATCGCAGTAAATGCAAACGATGTGCTGGGATTGCTCTTCAAACTCAACGGGCGCCTGGCACTCAGGACAGGGCAGGGTGAAGGTGGGTAACGCCATGCATTCCTCTGAAATCAGGGTGTGTTGGCAGAGTATAACATGAATTTCAAATAGGGTTTTTCTAGAGGTTTTTGGATTCGAGGTTTTATCTTGGGAATCTCCGAGTTTTTGGTAGTTGTGTGATTTTTGCCAGTATTGATTTTCTAATTCTATAATTCAATCTTGGAAAGAGATAATAGATGGGGTGAAACCAACACTAGCACCCAACCTAGAAATACTCAGTGGATTAATAGTGGTAGGTTGACTCTGTTTTATTGGACATTGGATAAAAGGCAAACTTGTTAAGCCCACAGAATTGACATGCCAACAGTCAACAGCTAGAATCGTTCTTAGTCCTTCCCAATTCATAACCCCGATAAGCCAAACATAGTTATCAGTTCTCAGGCTTTCCAACTTGACTACGATCATCTGTTAAACAATGGAGATTTCCCAAGGCGGAACGATACTAGAACGCTGGCATTTCGGAAAAAACTGCCAACGGCACCAGGCGTTGAAAACCGCTCTGGGGGCATATATCGCATTGCGAATCATGGCATCATTGTGGATTGCGTTATTGGTAATGGTTTTCCCTTCTAGTGCAGGCGCGGATGGGATTCTTTCCGCGAGAATTGACGCTCCATATCTCTCGACCATTAATCCAATCTCGCGAACTCTTCTGGTCCCTTGGTACCGATGGGATACGGTTCGATATCTTAACATCGCTACCCTAGGATATTCCGCAGATCTTAATGACACTGTATGGCCACCACTATTCCCGGCTCTTATATGGTTGGTAGGGATTATCATTCCGAATCCTCTCCTTGCTAGCTTAATTGTCTCAAATTGTGCAGCCATCATAGCTTTTTATTTGCTCTATATCATCGTCGCCGAGTATTGGAACGACATAACAGCCAGGAGAACGATCCTCATTCTGGTGATATTTCCCACCGCGTTTTTCTTGATTGCTGGTTATGCCGAATCGTTATTCGTTGTCTTTTCCCTCGCCGTGCTCAGGTTGATACAACACCGTAAATGGTGGCTAACAGGTATGTTTGCCGCATTAGCAGCAATTACCCGCGTTCAGGGAATATTCCTAATGCTCCCTATCGTATGGGAGATATATCAATGGCATAGAGGTGAGGCGAAGTGGAAATGGAAGGTTCTGGTCTCCCAAATCTTCGCCGGATTTGCAGCTCCTTTAGCTTATGGGCTTTATGCATTCGCTGTCCATTATGAGCTTGGCGCGGTGTGGCCGTGGCAATCCTTAGAAAACGGCTGGAATTTGCACTTTGATTGGCCTTGGATGGGATTTTGGGGGAATTTGACAGGATTGATTTCCCCACTCTCAAGAAGTCAACTCCCAATCGGAAATGGGGTATATGATTTGTGTCTGGGTTTATTGGCATGCGGCTTACTTATTGCTGGGTGGAACAGAGTGCCGGTTCCATTTCTACTATATGGATGGGCAGTATTCCTTCCTGCGATCATGAAAGTTACCGAAAGGAATTACTTAATTAGCACTTCCCGATATGTTTTAGTGCTTTTTCCGATAATGATCATGCTCGCCCTAAAACTGAGGAATAAGTGGGTTTGGTTGACTTGGTTTGCTCTGTCAGTTGCCAGCCAATTGATTTTCCTTCTATGGTTTTATCTGAAATACTTTATTGGGTGAAGATGGCTAACAATATTCGGTATCAATATTGGGAGTTACCAGAATAATCAACAAATTGATTATTTCTGAGGCAAGGATAAGGCAAATCCTATACCCTTTTGGAGCCAGGCTCGCAGGTCTTCCTGCGTCCGGTAGCCGGGTGGGTCGACCACAATCCAGCCGGACATGGGGCGGCCGGTCATGTCGAAAGGGCGTGTGTATGGTTGGGCAATGGCATCTGCGTAGCCTTCAGGGCCCACACGGACGATCAACACATCACCTTGTACTCCACAGGCCATGTTTCCGTTGAGCAGGAAGGCGACTCCGCCAAACATCTTCTTCT
>JAQTMA010000324.1 GCA_028714615.1 Anaerolineaceae bacterium
CGGGATTGAGCACGCTCCATTCTTCCGATGGATCCGTGACCAGGATCGAACCCGGGGGCGGAGGCGCAATGTTCAACGCCGCCTGGCGCGCCTGGCGTTCGGATTCGCTGGCGAAGCGCGCTCGCACCACAAAGAGGAAGGTCTGGCGGAAGCGGTTGAGGCGGGCGCGGTCTTCAAGCCAGGCAGAGTAGCGCGCCAGCCAACGTAGCAGCGGCGCCAGGTCGCTCTCCCCCCGCACCGCCCCCGCCGGGCGGTTGATGGCATAGTGCAACATGACCGTCTTGAAGCGCCCCTGTTCATCCGTGGAGTCGTCCCGTGGGTCATACGCCGGCCAGGTGGCCTCATCACCCACGCCGCCAGACCGCTGCTTATAGCTCAGTTCTTGCTCGGTGTCATTCTGGGCCGTCTCAACTGCGCTGATCTCTCCGGCTGGTATCGCGCGCACGTACGACATGCCGGCTGCGTCGGTCGAGACCAGCAGGAATAACTCCCCGGCGCGGGTCAGCTCATCGCACAGCTCGAAAACGCGCACCGGCATGCGGTTGAACGGGTGGTTCCACCAGGCATCCAGGAATTTATGGACGCCTGGATGCAGGCTACCCAGGGAGATACCGCCGCCGACCACGTATTGGCTGGTCAGCTCGACAATGCGCCGCGCCAGCGGGTTGACCCGCCAGGCCTCCAGCGCCTGGCGCAGCACCTCTTCGCGGTCATAATCCAGGCGGTCGCGCCGTTCCAGGCCGGACGCCCGTTCGTAAAATCCGTCAGTGCTATTCAACGCCAATCCCACGCGCCGCTCAATCTCCGTTTTCGCCAGCCGCACCCCGATGCGAGTTAATAGATCTCTAGGATTCATCAATCCTCCAATCAGTTACGTAGCCCTTCGTTAAGTAGTTCGATAGTTCTTGGTTAGGTAGTCCGACCCCAACCCACCCCCTCCCCGCTACGCATCCCCAAAATTTTCCAAAACCAACAACAATCTCCAATCTAAAATCCTCCCCGGTCCATCTCCTCCAGCGGATCGCTGCGCGGCACCACCGCCGTCCCGCCCAGCAGTGGCCATGGTTGCCCATCCAAGACCGCGCACAGCGCCGCCGAGATAAGTAGATCGTCATGTAGCGGCAGCCCGCTGTCCGGATCGCGAGCCGACTCCGCCACACCCCACTTCATGCGCTGTCCCGGCCCGGGAAACACTTCCCCCTGGCAAACTTCCACCTGCCGCCAGAACACGTCTTGCTCGTTCCAATGCTTCTCCGGTTCATACCAATCCTTGAACCGCCCGGTCTCGACTACCGAGAGGAAATCCCAACCCAAACGGCTCTTGCTCGCCGCACTAAACACGAACGGGATAACCCGCCCCGGCAGTGCTTTTTCCAGGAACCCGGCCAGCCCGGCGCCCACCCCGGTGGCGTCCACCACCACGTACAGCGGACGCCAGGTGGCTGCCAGCGAGAGCAGTTGCGCGTACAACGCGCTGTGTTTCTCGCCTACCCACAACCGGCGATCCACCACCCGGTAAGTTGGCGCCCGCAGCAGTGGATCGCTCAGCGTGCTCGTATCGACATCGAAGATTGTCAACGCAGTTGCATCGTGATCGCTGGTTGGTTCTGGGTTGATTAGTTCTTGGTTCGGGAGTTCTTTGTTTATTCGTTTTTGGTTCTCCTCTTCCTTTCCACTTGCATCGTACTGCGTTCGTTGCAGTGCAGGTGCCCTTCCTCCTTCTGCCTTTGCCCCCTCCCCTCCCACATCCAGCGTAAACGCGTACGCCCTACCTGCTACTGGCAGAGTCTGGCGCAGGTGCATCCCCACCATCAAAGCGCGCCGTGCGGGCGAAAACAGCCCGGCTTCTCCATCGACTTCCTCACTGTAGAACTGGCTCTTGACCATCGGATGGTTCCTCCCCAACCGGGCAACTTGCCCGCTAACAAATGCCTGGTAAGCCGGCACTTCCAAGGCTACCTGGTCGGCCGTGCAAACGAATACGCGCCGCACCTGGTCGTCCGCTTCGGCGCCCCGTGCGGCGCGCAACTCGCGGGCCAGCAGCGTATCTGCCGTCCAGGCCGTGCCCCAGAAGATGCGCGTGGCATTGGTGCTGGCCGCCATCGGAGCGATGTCCTTGTCGAATTTAGCAGGCATCACGTTCTGGGCTTCGTCCACCTCCAACAAAGTGGAGGCTGTAGCTCCGACGATGTTAGCCTCCGGTTCGCCGCTGAGGAAGAAGATACGCGCAGTACCGATGCGGAAGATGTAGCCGTTTTCCTTGCGCCACTGGTAGCGGATCATGACGTTGCGCTCGATCACGCGCTGCAGGCGCCGCATCGCATTCAGACTTTGCGGTTTCCAGGTTGGCGATACCTTGACGATTTCTGCATCTGACTTCTGTAGCAGGGTCAGCAAATAGGTTTCGATCTGCGCTTGCAGCTCATTCTTACCCGACTGCCTGGGAAACATGACCACGAAAGTCAATCCACGGCGGCGGAGCACCGAATCGACAACCGCATGGGCGACGTCCACCTGATAGCTGCGCAGGCGTACCCCGCTGGCAAACTCGGAAAAAAGGGTCACGTCCATCAATACCTCACGGAACTGCGCAACCAGATCGGGAGATGCAAGGTCACCCTCCAAGGATGTACGCCTTGAGCAGCGCCAGCAAGGCTAGCAGGCTCGCTCCCGCATTGGCCAACCCGGTGTAGACTTTGAACTGGGTGATTCCATCCGAAGCGCTGCGCAGGCGCGCCTCGTGATCTCGCTGCACCGCTTCCAGATCGCCGAGGCGCAGGTTGGTCAGCTCGCGATAGTGTTTCATATCGCTGTGCAGTGCTTCCAGGTCCGAACGCAACAGGCTATGCGCGTGCTTCATCTGTTCAGCAATCAAGGCCATCTGGGTTTCATCCATCTCAACACCCCAACTCATCGAGAGCCTCTTGTATTGCTTGTTCCACCCATTCCTGCACCCTCTCCGTCGTCTCGCATTCATCCCGGCGGCAGCAGGCCTGGCAGATCGCCAATGTTTTCTTCAACCGGCGCAGGGAGTGTTTCAACTCCATCCCCTGTCCCGCCGCCCGGCGTAAAATCGGACATTCCTCGCGGCTCATAGATGCAACTCCTGGATCACCTGGTTGAGCGCTTCCGAAAACGCTGTCGCCACCTCATCGCCTTGCTGGTTGCCATCTGCCTGAACCTTGAGCAGCGCGCCCAGGTGGTAAGACGCCTTACCCAGTGTGGTCAGCGCCTTGCTCACGGTATCCAATTCGGGGCTTCCGCTGGTCGCCAGCTCGAACAAGCGGCGCATCAATACCCGTAGCATGTCGATCTCGTCCTGAACCCCCCGCAAGGGCACTTTTTCGAGTTCCGCCAGCTCCAGCTCGCGGAACCACCGGGAATAAAAACCGTGTTTGTAGGCATTGGTGTTGCCCGGTTGGGCTCCCCGCTTACGCAGTTCCAATTTCATGTCTTCGGTCATAATATCCCTCCTTTCTTAGAACATTAATTCTATTAATTGATAGTATATCGACCATAGACTCGTCTGTCTACTGTCTAACTGTGCAATCTCAGGGGGTTTTCTTGCGGGAATGGCGGGAGAACGAAGGTGGGATCGAATGACCGGTAGAAAATAGATCACTGACCGTTAAATAACCGTAGGGGCGACCTATGGGTCGCCCCTACCGAGATGGCCAAATCGATGCTATTTGTGACCTACTTCACCGCATCAAAACGGGCATATATACCCGCGGCGTCAGGCCGGAAATGTCTACTCCGAACAGGTCGATCAACCGGGCATCCGGGTTCCCCACGAACGCATTGTTATACACCTTGACGTTGGATTGGATATCCGTATCCAGCCACATGGCCAGGTCCGGATAATTCGGATGGGTGGTTTTCTCGACAGACTGAATGTGGGTATCCTGATAACCCTGGTAAACTTCCCCCAGGCTCTTTCCCGTGAAGAGCAGGTCGACCCATCCCTGGAACGCATCTCCATACCAGTTGGCGAAATACCCGGATGCTCCTGCTTCCATAAACGGCTCGGAGTATTGCCCAACACGCCGCTGCGCAACACTGCTGCTGATGGCGCCCTCGCCACCCGCAGAACCGGCCGTATAACAGCCGTACAGCATCACAATGGCATTGCGCGCCAGGTGCAGCTCGTTGCGGATGCGGTCAGGCGAGATCATCATCCCAGCTTTGAGGTCCATACCACCGACCTGCT
>JAQTMA010000325.1:0-2150 GCA_028714615.1 Anaerolineaceae bacterium
AGTTCTCCAGGGCTAATTCCATTGGAATACCTAATTGCATCTCCTGGACTACCCGCCGGAATTCGTCCGAGATCGGCGAAGGCAATTCCTTACTGACCGCCTCCATCGCTTGCATGGTAGAGTAGCCCGCTCGGAGCCCGTTCACCATCAAGTTGAGCATATCTGCAAGCTGACCATCAAAATGAACCAGGCGTTTGGTTTGTTCGCGCCGTACGTAAATGCGTGGGATGAATAATCCCACGATCATCCCGATCAGGCCGCTGATTATTGACTGGCCTCCAAGAAACCACAGCACCAACCCAACCAGGAATGCAAAGATGACCATCAGCGCGATATACTCGCCTGAACGCAATTTCACATCCGCTCTGGCAAGCTCTTTACTGAGGTTATCCCCCCAACCCGATTTATCGACCCGCTTATTGAGCCAGTCGGCAACTGGGGTTCTGGCAGAGGCGCGTGAATCCCCCTCATTAACCTGTTCGTCATCCAGGTAGCGACCCAAGCGCTCATCCACCACCGCTCGCTCAGCGGTCGCGTTGAGGATCACTCCCATGATGAGCAGGCCAATTGAGATTCCACCAGCAATATAGAATAACAGATTCAGGTTCATAAGATCCCCTTCACGTGACCAAGACTACCTTTCCGGTTGGTGCTCCGGTTACCATTAAGAAGCCGGGTTGTTGCTCATGAGCATACCGATTTAATATCGGCGCCGGTCGTTGACGCCGAAGATCGAGGGTGGTACGTGAATTCCGGAGGCTTCGATCTTATCCATGAACTTAGGCCTTAGCCCTGTCGGGCGCAATCTCCCGACAACTTTGGTATTCTCGTATCCGGTCTGTTCGAACATGAAAACATCCGTCATTGTTATCACGTCGCCTTCCATTCCGGTTACCTCGGTGATGTTAACGATCTTTCGAGTTCCATCTCGTAAGCGTTCTTGGTGAACCACCAGGTCGATTGCTGATGAAATCTGCTCGCGAATCGCCCGCATGGGCAGATCCATCCCAGCCATTAAGGTCATGGTTTCCATACGGGCTAACGTATCCCGGGGGCTGTTGGAGTGCAGGGTTGTCATGGAGCCATCATGACCGGTATTCATGGCCTGGAGCATATCGATGGCAGCCTCGTCGCGGATTTCTCCAACGATGATCCGGTCAGGTCGCATACGCAGGGCATTCACCACCAGGTTACGAATGGTTACTTCCCCGCGCCCTTCGATGTTCGATGGGCGTGATTCGAGGGTTACCACGTGGTCCTGGCGGAGTTGGAGCTCGGCAGCATTTTCGATGGTGATGATCCGTTCATCCGAGGGGATGAAGGTGGAAAGGATGTTTAATAAAGTCGTTTTTCCTGACCCGGTACCACCTGAGATTACGATGTTGATGCGCGCTTCAACGCAAGCTTTGAGGAACTGGATGGCTTCAGAAGTGATTGAGCCAAATCCGATTAGCTGGTCGACCGTGATCGGGCTTCGTGAGAACTTTCGGATCGTCAGCACAGGTCCGACCAATGAAATTGGCGGAATCACCGCATTGACGCGTGACCCATCCGGCAAGCGGGCATCGACGTATGGGCTCGATTCATCAATACGCCGCCCCAGGGGTGCAACGATACGGTCAATGATGCGCATGACGTGCTCATTACTCTCAAAGGTCGTTCCTACCCGTAGGATTTTCCCGGCTCGCTCGATATAGACATTTTTTGCGCCATTTACCATGATTTCTGTAATGGTTTCGTCCTCCAATAAAGTTTGTAGGGGGCCGAATCCGAGAATCTCCGCTGCGATTTGTTCAAAGAGGCGAGCTCGTTCAGGGCGGGATAAGACGATATTCTCTTCGTTCAGAATCTGTTCAAATAGTTCCTGGATTGTGCGCCGTACCTCATTTATCTTCGACACATCCATCGTTGGATCGAGACCCGCTAATAATTTGTTCTGAACGCGGGTTTTTAAATCCTGATACGAACCCTGTTGGGCAGTTCCGGGTGGTGGAGCTGCACGCCGTGATTGCATCGTTTGAGAATGCGGCGGCTCGCCTGAGCTGCCATTCGTCGCGGCTGTACCATTTTCACCCTGCTGGAGACGCTTTAGTAACGACATAAGGTTTACTCCTCGTTATCTACTTCTTCTCAACCTTGTCCAACTCACT